>NZ_JBSRVI010000012.1:0-16314 GCF_055134445.1 Arcticibacterium sp. | reverse complement strand
TGCAGAAACGTAAACCTTCATGGCAAACACATCAGACATCTCTAAACCTTCCTCTTCTATGGTGCTCTTAATTTGCTCCAGAATGTTTAATGATTGAGTCTCTGTATTACCATATTTTTCATAAATGCCGTCTGCCAAATCTGCATTTAGTGCGGAAGCCGTCATGCCGCTGGTAAAGAAAAGTGAAGCTCCTGAAGGTAGCTCAGCAGTTCTAGAAATAATAGACCATTCTGGTCCTTTTAAAATTGCCAACTGCCCAGAAACCTGATTAGTAAAAAAACACACGAATATTAACAATATGCTGATTTTTTTCACTTTAACAATATTAAATTTCATTATATTTTTATTTTTCAGATAATTAAATTAGAATACTCAAACATAGTAAAATAAAGTTCTGAGTAAAGAATTTTTGACAGTAATTTCGAGCAACTCATCAACATTATAGCCATACGAGAACATGAAAAGAAGATCATTTTCTCTAAAGATCTGCTGCTTGACATAACATGATGACAAAAGAGCACACCTTAGTTGCTGCCACATTTTTATACCTGCTAGTCACAAAATCACAAAAAATTGCTATAACTTATTTTCCTCTTAAAAACGCTTCGGCATCCCTTAAAACCTTAAAAATATTCCAAGGTCCACTGTGAGAATATCGGTTTGAAGAAATGGCAGTTTACACCTTAGAAATCCTATTTTGACAGTGATTTATTAATGTTAACTTTATAAGGTCAAAACGAGAATGAACAATTTAAACTCCTTTTAAATACTATAATCTGCCCATTGGAGTCAAATTCGAGTAGCTAAACATTATTCTTGTTTTTATGTATAAAACTTATGAAACAGAAGGATGTTCTAACTAACTGCCACGCACACCTATTTACGATTGACCACGTACCCGATAAATTTGGAAAAAGCATTTTACCTTTACCATTTGATAACCATAAATTTTGTCAAGTGGTACTATAATAATTTGACAGAAAGGGGTAGTAAAAGATTTAGAGGGTTTAAACACAACATAAAAAAGATAAAATTCTTCATTTTCCGTGTTCTGAAGTTTACCATTATTCTATGGCCTATTTACAAAATAGTATACTTTCTTATAAAATGGCTTTTTGCCATAATCACTAAGTTTCTGGTGATTGACGCCCTCTTCAGCAAAGAGGTAAAAGAATTGTATTACAGATATCTCACTATGGGTAGATACGCTGCCAAATATAAAACTCAATCAAAGATCTATAATTACTTATTGATGAATTATCCGCCTGGTTCAAATCAAGTTATTCTGAGTATGGATATGGATTATATGGCAGCTGGTCAAGCAAAAATCCCTTACCTAACTCAAATAGAAGGTCTCCGAGCGTTGGGAGCTAGACGGCCTGAGTTAAAACCGTTCGTTTTTGCGGATCCTCGAAGAATTAAGGCCAGTACTGAATTAGAAGGGTTAAATAACTATTCCAACTATTTATTTCAACACCTTTCGAGTAAAGCATTTTCAGGAATTAAGATATATCCCGCACTTGGCTACTTCCCTTTTGACAAAAGCCTCATAGAACTTTTCAAATTCGCTCAGGAAAAACAAATCCCAGTAATGTCACATTGTACCAAAGGGACCGTGTTTTATCGTGGTAAGAAAAATGAAGAATGGAATCAACACGAAATATTGAAATACCCTGCAAACGGTCAAATCTTGACGCCCATTCCGCTTCCTCAAAAAGACAATTATGAGTTTTCATCAAACTTCACTCATCCTTTAAATTATGAGTGCTTGCTCAACAAAGAACTACTCTCGGAGTATTTAGGAGAAGCTTGTGATTTGAGTAAGTTAAAAATATGTCTTGCACATTTTGGAGGAAGTGAAGAATGGGAGAAAAATGGAAAAGACGCTTGGAACAATTACAATAATAACATCTCTCCCACCTCAAGGGAAGATTACTTAAAAAGTAAATTCAAAAATACCTTAAACCATGGCAGCATGAGAACGATATGGTGGAACGCGAGTTGGCTTTCGATAATTTATGATCTAATAGTTAAATATGAAAACGTTTATTCTGACATCAGTTTCATTCTCTATAATCAGGAATTATTTCCAATGCTAAAGTACCTTCTGAATGATTGCAAGGTTAGAAACCGTATTTTATTCGGAACCGATTTTTACGTCGTATCACAAAAGGGCTTAGATAAAGATCTGTATCAAGGAATAAGAAGTTACTTGGGAGAAGAACTTTTTAATTTGATAGCTGTCGAAAACCCTAAAACATATCTAAAGACCAACATATAGTAATACAAAGATTTTCATTGCTTTGACTAGGCTTAGAAGGGGGTATTAATTTGAAATTCTAAGTTTGAAGCCTTAAGAAGCCGGAGAAAAGACATCTGAAATTGCGAAGATTTTAAACAATTGATGGATTTTACGCTCTCCCCTCCATCAATAAGCCCCATCAAAGAGCTTTCAGCATAATAATAAGTCTTCTAACACTTAAGCTTTCGCCATGCGTATCTCGGTTTGAGAAAACACAACAAGGAAGTCATTTTGTAGAATTATGTATTTAAGCAATTGCTTTAATAAGCAAATTAACTATATTTGAATTATGGAATCTATCACTTGTATTCGACAGCAAGCCGACGTTAATCAAATAACCCGTTGTAAAGACAGGGTTTTAGCACTTAATGACTCTTTTGATTATTTATCAAATGGCCTTGAATTGGCGGGGAACAACGTCAGACTGAAAATACTTTTTATGCTTTACGAGGAGAAGCGGCTTTGTGTTTGTGACTTAAGTGACATTTTGGGTATGACCATTTCAGCTGTTTCTCAACATTTACGAAAACTGAGAGACCGAAAACTTATTCATTCGGAGAAAGAAGCACAAACTATTTTTTACGCATTGACAGATGAATATGAAAAAATGTTAAATCCATTTTTCATGATCCTTAATGAAAATAAAATTTTAGAAACAATATGAAAACAGATAATAGACTCGCAGGAGTTGGACTTTTGACGGCGATTTCTGCTTCATTATGTTGCATTACGCCAGTTTTAGCACTTCTGGCCGGAACCAGCGGACTTGCTTCAACATTTTCGTGGCTTGAACCCTTTAGACCTTATTTTATCGGTTCCACTTTTTTGGTTCTGAGTTTCGCTTGGTATCAAAAACTAAAACCTCAAAAACAAATTGACTGTAATTGTGAAAATAACCCAAAACCAAATTTTATGCAGACCAAAACATTTTTAGGAATCATAACAGCATTTGCCATCGTTATGCTTGCCTTTCCAGCGTATTCCGGTATTTTCTTCCCAAAGACTGAAAAAGAAATTATTATCGTGGACAAAGCAGATATTCAAACGGTAGAATTTAAAATAAGTGGAATGACTTGCACCGGTTGTGAACATCATGTCAGCACTGAAATTAACAAACTAAAAGGAATAATTGAGGTCAAAGTTTCTTACGAAAAGGGAAATGCTATTGTGAAATTTGACCAATCAAGAACCACAATGAGCAACATTGAAAAAGCCATCAACTCGACGGGCTATAAAGTGACTAACAGCATAAAAGTTTAAAAATGGATGTTACCTTAAATTCAACCATAACTTGCCCGAGTTGTGGACACCAAAAAGAGGAAGTAATGCCAACGGATGCTTGTCAATTCTTCTACGAATGCGAAAACTGCAAAACAAGGCTGAAACCTATGTCAGGGGATTGTTGCGTATTTTGCAGTTATGGAAATGTACCTTGTCCATCTATTCAGCAGGACAAAAAATGTTGCTAACGAAATCGGGCATCGCATAGAGAAGTAGGGTTTTCCAAAAAGAGGCAGAAGTATTCATTTCCCCTCAGCAGCGTTCACTGGACGATAGGCTGCCTTTAAATAGTAAGCTATCCACAAATCAGTAAAAAGCTAAACCTATAAAGTATCCAGATCAAAGGAATAAATATTCCCTAGCTCATCAGAGAAAAATATAAGTTTAGGTTCATTGAGTAAAAAACTGGCTTTGCTTGAAGTTACGTCACCGTTTTTTCCATTTATTTTGGTTTTTAACTGGATGAGTTCTTTAAACGCCCAGCCGTCTTTCCGCTCAATGATTTCATTGACTGATATAAAATATCGATTATCAACTCTATTTCTTACGGCATGAATTTCAAATATCCTCCCTGATTCCACATGATTAATAATAGGACGACTGGGGGTTCTTTGAGCAGTAAGGTTTTCATACGGAATGTTGGTCCATTTACCCTTTTTGTCTCTTACACGCAGCACAAACTGGGCTTGATTCATTTCATCCACACTGTTCTTTGTGACCAAAGCCATTTTTCCATTTTTAAACACCGTCGCATTCAGATGGTCGTCTGCGTTTTTATCTCCCTGCTGAACAATGATGGGCTCTGACCATTGATGAGGATCATCCCCGTCATGATGAATTCGCTCATAAATAGTTTCCGTGTTCTGGTTGGACCATATGACTGATACTTGGCCTTTCAGACCGACAATTAAGGAGATATCATCTTCATTGATACTGTCAGTTAATGTGAAAGGTTCTGACCAAGCTTTACCATCGGAAGAATGCCAAACCATGATTTTTTCATTGATATCTGCACAAACCCAAAATTCGCCTTTTGAGTCCTGCGTAATGGTAGCAGTTTCTATGGAGATACAATCGGCTGGAATTGGAAGGTCTGCCTTCCATTGATATTCATATTTTTCACTATTCTTTGAATAAGCTATTTGAACTACCTTTAAGACACAGTCTTCCACCAAAACTATATAACACTGGTCGCCTTTGCTCCAAACATCTGCCCTACTCGGTAAATTTTGCAATGCATGATTAAGTTCAGTTTGACTCGTCCATCCTAAAGCATCTTTTTTCAAAAGTTTTGGACCATCCTCGTCTCCTATTAATACCCACTCATACTCGTTTGTCCATGACTTTGACTGAGGCTTATCTGCCGTAGCGTCGGCATAATTCACCTTAAAAATGGGCTCCAAGTAAAGCTCAGGGGTATTATTTTTTTGAGAAAAAGATTCTAAGCCACATATCAACAAACAGACAAGTGAGGCCATTAGAAGTAAATTATTCTTTAGTTTCATCATGCTAGTAATTTGACCTTCAAATTAAGCTTTTAAACTTTAGAGCCAAAAAGAGTGTGATAATTTACTAAAAACCCAAATAATCCATTACTGCTTTATTTCCCACTAAGGAATTTGCTGGAAGTGGATGCTCTCCATTGAAAACTTGTAAACTTTCCTTGGACACAATTTCCACAAAACGCTCATCATAAGCGTCGTCATAAGGAATTGCTCGGTAATTGAGGCTCAAGTGCTTGGCAAAGAAATTATAAGCTGCGACTCTCTTAGAGTAACCGTAATCGTGTTTTTCCCCGGCAAGGTGTACGTTTTGAACCATATGCTCAGCATTGTATTGCTCATATACCTTTGAAATATAAGGAAACTCAACACGTGGGGTATTGCTAGTCCAATCTACGCCATCGGAAATTATAAGCTGGGCACGAGGAGCTGTCATAGCGGCAATTTCCACATTGTTGGTTTGAAAATCATTGGTCTTATGAATTGGCATGCCACTCTCGCAAACACAACCACCAAAAAAATGTGCTGAAACTTGTACTACAGGTATGCTCACTTTTATTCGGTCATCAATTGCAGATAATACGAACGTTTGAGTTCCTCCACCAGAGCCGCCAGTCATTCCTATACGATCGCCATCAACATCTGGTCTACTGATAAGATAATCCAAAACTCGCTTACTATTATAGGTTTGTAAGGTCAACGCGATTGGCATTTTATGTTCCACTTGTTTGCTATCGGCATAGCCAATCATGTCATAAGCAAATACTACAGCACCCATTCCTGCCAATACTGCACACCTTTTTTGAATGTAATGCGTGTATCGCTTATCCGCCAAATGTCCATGTGGACTTAAAATGGCTGCATGGGTTTTCTTATCATCTAGTGGTAAATATAGATTACCTGTTATGTAAAATCCTGGGAAACTCTCAATAGCAATATTTTGAACTTTATAACCATCCATTATTTGCTCTCCATGAATGATAGGATTAAAATTGCCTTCAATTTTGGGCATTTCATCCAGCTTCATTCCACTTATTATCTGTTGCTTAATTTTGTAAGCTCTAGCTTCCCAAGAGGCAAGGTCATTCCAAGTATTTCCAAATTCTTTCATTTTGAGATTAGCTTCATCCTCAGTCCAATACGCCCCTTGACAATGCATAGACTCCTGAGCACTAAGTAATTTAACAGAAAATAGAAATAATACGAAAGGAAATATTTTCATTATAGGGCTATTTATTTAGAATTAAATCTACTTGATTTTTCTGAATAATTTCCCAAAAGACACAGAAGCCTTACTTTCTAAATTTTTTGAAATAGTACGCTTGATTGTGTGTCACTTTTTTGTTGCTCCTCATAAGAAAACATCAGAGTCCACTGCGTGAGACTCTGACGGAGGAAAATCAAAAGCAATTTTTTGAAACTTTTACAATCCTTTTACATGATTTTACAATTGAAATAACTCAAATTTAATACCTGCATATACCTTTGAGAAAACAAAAAACAAATCATGAAGATAGCTGGTTACTTACTTTCCATTTTACTTTTTAGCACTTCTTGCAATGGACAAATAAATTCAAACTCAACTACGGACGAAGTTGCTAAAGACTTAAAACAAAGCCCAGAAATTATAGGAACACCTCCTCCTCTATTTCCTGAACAAAACCCCTATAATGACACTGGACTTGTAAGTCAGTATATCAGAAGTATTTTTCAGGACTCCAAAGGAAACTATTGGTTTGGACCCGCAGGGCAAAGTGTCGTTAGATTTGATGGTAAGACTTTAAACTATTTTAGTAAAGCAGCTTTTTTTGAGGGAAATAAAAATTTAGAAGGCGAATTTGATAGTAGTGTGCATGCTATCACTGAAGATAAGAATGGTAATATCTGGTTTGGAACATATCAAGGAGCTGTTAAGTATGATGCCCGCCTGCCTGAAGGCCAAGGAAAAGCCTTTAAGAGTTATACCGAAAAGGATGGATTGACAAATACCAATGTTAGTAGAAAAAGCATCTTAGTAGACAAAGCTGGCACCGTCTGGGTAGGTACTAGTGGTGGTGTATTCACATATAATCCCTCGCCTGAAGGCACAGCCTTTTCCCAATTTCAGTTGATTCCGCCAGTCAATATTAAAGGCATCATAGAAGACAGTAAAGGGAACATTTGGTTTGCTACACAAGATCATGGCGTTTATAAATACGATGCTTCTCAACCAGAAAAACCTATTAAAAATCTTACGACAAAGGGTGGCCTAAGCGATAACTATGCAGGTGGCATAGCGGAGGACAAATTGGGAAATATATGGTTTACCTCACAGAATGGCATAAGCAGCTATGACGGTCAATCTTTTACAGAAGTTAATATCAAAGACAAAATAGGTGGAAATGAAATTTGGGGTTTAATTATAGAAGATTCTGGAATTATCTGGATTACAGCTAGAGGCAGTACTACAAGATTTGACCCTTCACTGCCAGAATCAGATCCAAAAGCATTTACCGTATATACCTTGGATGACGGTATTAACTGCTGTGTGCAAAGCATGTATCAAGACAGAGCAGGAAATATGTGGTGGGGAACCGGTCAGGGCCTTTATCGTTTTGATGGCAAACGCTTTTATCAAGTTAAACAAAATGGACCTTGGTAGCGTTAGCTTAAGAAAACCTGAACAACTTCCGCTAAATAATATGACCGTTTATTTATCCGTACTTCTTTCTTTAGCGGCACTTTCAAGTGCTTGTCAATCACCTAAGACTTCAGATGCTGAGGTCGTTGAAGATTCCGTAACGCAAGACAAGCCTGTCATGAGTTATACATTTGATGACGGAATCACATCAGATATAGCTGGTTATAAGTTTGAAGATTGGAATGAGATGATATTATCTCAATTAGACAGTAATCAACTAAAGGCCATATTTTTTATTCGTGGAGATAATAAACTGAATAAGAAAGGACAGTTTTTACTCCAAAGCTGGAACGATAGAGGGCATAAACTTGGCAATCATACCTTCACACATCCATATTACAATTCAGATAAAAACACCTCGGACGTTTTTAGAGAAGAGTTAATCAAAACAGATTCCATTATTTCAAAATTTGATAACAAAATCAACCTGTTCCGTTTTCCATATTTAAAAGAAGGTCAAAACGCAGCCAAAGTGGACAGCCTAAGGCAAATCCTTTCTGAAAATAATTACGCGAATGGCTATGTCACTATTGATGCCTCTGACTGGTATATTAATCAAAGATTGATTGCAAGGCTTAAAGAAGTTGGACAGAATCAGGAGGAAATCCAGAAATTCAGAGAATACTATCTAGACCACATTTTAGATAGAGCCAAATACTACGAAAAACTCTCATATGAGATAAATGGCAGGCATATTAAGCATACACTTCTACTTCATCACAACTTGACCTCTGCCCTATTTTTAGGCGACCTCATTCAAAGATTTAAAGCCGAAGGTTGGGATATCATTGACGCTGAAAAAGCATATCAAGACAAGGTTTTCAAACAAATTCCTAGCTCAAAATTCGCAGGAGAAAGCTTAATATGGTCGCTTGCTAAAGAATCTGGCAATTATGAAGATTCCTTAAGATACCCGGCTGAAGATAGCCAGTATGAAAAACCTGAAATGGATAAACTGGGCTTATAGACTAAGTTTTCAAACCATCATCTTGACTAAAATAGAACATTGAGGAAAACACTGGCTTCAGTTTGAATGCTTTAGAATTCTAGGAATTCTTCTATGACATCCTACCGCAAGATTTTTAAAAAAAAGGCGTCTAAGAAACAAAACAATCTATTTTTTCAAGAAACTCAGGCATCAATTAAGTCAATCATCATGATGAAAAACAAATATAAAACACTACTATTAAGCTTACTAACGGTGACTTTCACTGCGTGCAAAAACAATAAATCAAATACCAAAACGGTAACGGAAGACAAAGTAAGCATCTCCGTAAAAAGTGAAAACTTCCTAACCAATGGATTAGCAGAACCTATTACCGTTGTAGCCAGAACACTTTCTGATGGTTCTACTGCCGATTGTTATAAAATCGTAGTTACCTCAAACCCAAGTGATCACGAAATGGGACCTTGGTGTCCAGGTAATATTGCCGACGATGCCTCGGCCGGTGGAATTTGGTTAGAAAATGGAGAAGTGTACGATGTGGATGGTGCCTTTGTGAAAAACTTAGCCACTTTTTATAAAGATGACACTTGGATGTTATACAACAGCCAAACGGGTGAAATCACAAAAACAAAAACAAAGCAAGAGTGCCAAGAAGCAGCAAATCCTAATGTAGGAGCAGAATACCAAAATTACTGTGTAGAGTGTTTACCATCTTATGTAGCGGATGTAAAACACACTTATTATATCCCTGTTACACCTAAAAAGGCTGCAACTCCCTATTCCTTTTCAAGAGGTCCTGGTGGCAGGCCAGATGGGAACGCAAGACCTGAAAGACCAGTAGAAAATGAAAGACCTAGAGGACCTGAAGGCCGTTCTACCTTACCCTCTAGTAGAGGACTAGCATTCAACGGCGTAGTATTTGATGCCCCAGCACCTACTGATGCCATTTTAGGGGCTTATACTTTAGCACCCTTTGATGACGCAGGCGGACATATAAATCTTGCCGCAGGTTACCATTATCATGCCGCCACAGGTGTTTCTAAAAAACTAGCACAACCTGATAATCATGCAGCCATGATTGGTTACGCTTTTGACGGATATGGCATCTTTGCAAACACAGATAATATCGGAAATGAATATACCGACTTAGACGAATCAAGAGGACATTACGACGAAACCAGAGGTTATCATTACCATGTCGATAAGGCCGGAAACAACAATTTTATCAATGGTTTACGAGGGGAATATGCATTATAAAAAATCTGCTATGAAATTGCTTATTTTAAGTCTAATGTTGGTAGCAAATATAGCCTTTGCCCATAATCCTGATTTTTCTAATATCATTATTTCTAAAACCGATAATGGGCAAATCATATTACAAATCAATAGTTCTTTAACGGCTTTTCAAGAAGAAGTTAATTACATTAATGGAGAAGGTGCTTACCAATCGCCCGAAAAATTTCAAGACCTGGTGATAAGCCATTTTAAGAAAAATTTTTCCATTATCTTAAATGAGAATGACATCTTACGGTTTAAGGATCCAAAGGTGTTTTTAGGTCATGAAACCAAATTAGTGGCAGAAATTATTGGACTGCCTGAAAACGTAAATACTATCCATTTTAAAAATGAATTGTTTAAGGATATACACCATAATCAGTCTGTCGTCATATTTCTACTAGATGGATTTCCAAAAGAAAAATATACGCTGGATAATGAGAATAGCCACGCGTTCAATATAGTCCTCGACGGCGATACCTGGAAAGCTAAGAAAGCCGCTTTTAACCTAAGATACTTGCTCTACTTAATAATTCCACTGTTGGTTGGTTTGTTGTTTTACTTTATTAGAAAAAGAAAAAGGACAGTTGCCTAAGCGACTATTGAACAATTATGATCGTGCCGTTTCTATTGATATTTATCCGGAAAGACAGCATTTTTAATCTTTGCAATAATAGACAAACATACCGTAGTAGCTTTTTTTGCTTTGGTTATACTACAACTTGAAGAAAGTTTTAAGCGGTAACAAAACACTTTGTTTCTATTTGGTATAGTTTGTGTTTATCTTGCACTATCACATGCTACCATAGGTAAAATACACCTTCCCAAAAAGCATCGAAAACAGCCTAATGATGAAGATTTGCTCATATCCCCCACGGTTTGTTATTTATTTCCTTCTTTTATTGCCCTTCAGTTTAAAATCTCAATTAAACTTGAGTGAAGGACTAGTTTTGTGTTTGCCATTTGATGGCAATGCCTCTGACAAATCTGGATTTGACAATAATGGGCAAAATTATGGAGCAACCATAACCGCCGATAGATTTGGAAATGAGCAGAGTGCCTTCTACTTCAATGGCTCCGATGCCTACATAGAAGTTCCGCATTCAGCATCACTAAATGTTCAAGAAATATCGATGGCGATGTGGGTGAAACCTACCGAATTCAAATCTTTTTCAAACACTGCAGGTACCTGGCCCAAATATGCTGGACCAATTTCAAAAGACCTTAATCCTTCAGCCAATTGGTCTGGATTTTCCACAACCGTCCAGCATGGACGTCTAAGGCTCGCCAACTCTTTTGGTAGGATTAAAGTTGGAGATGTGTGGAGAGATAATACGATAAATTTAGAGGAGTGGTCTTTTCTTGTTTTCATGATACAAAACGGCGTATTGAGTTTATATAAAAACGGTGTGCTCTTAGAAGTGGACAAGCAATTTAAAGGACTAAAAATGACGGAAAGCGGCAAATCCATTGTAATAGGTCGGAGCATTTGGTATCCTAGTGGCACTAAATTAGATGCTTATTTTACGGGTATTATTGATGATATTCTCATTTATAACAGAGGACTAACTTTACAAGAAATCACTTTTCTTTACAAAGGTCCAAGCATGGAGGATGCAAAGTTAACAACTACCCCAGCAGAACCTTGTTTCGGAGAATTGGTTCATATTTCTGCCCAAACAGAAGAATCTAATGTGTCGTTCAGCTGGACAGTTGGTGATGAGAAAATTAAGACAGATAAAAACTTTATTGAGCTTAAAAGGAATTCCGAAACTTCTGACAACATGGTGCAAATAGGTATTATTCAAACAAAGAAGGAGGATTGCCTACCACCTGTAAGTAAAAGCTATACATTAGATTTAGCATTTAAAAATTGTGATACCAATGAACTAAGTAAAGATTTACCTACCGCTTTTACCCCAAATCATGATGGAATCAATGACCATTTCGATTTATCAATTTTATCGAAACAAGAACCTGAAAAAATTGAATTTTATAATCGATGGGGAAATCAAGTAATAACGCTTTTCAAACCAAATTTAAATTGGGATGGATTTATATACCAGCAACCAGCGACTATAGGGTCTTATAACTACATCATCACTTTCTCTTCTGGTGCAAAGAAAAACGGTATAGTAACTTTATTAAGATAACTTAAGATTCGATACTTTTCCTATAGCAAGTGCTATTTGGAAACCTTTAAAAGTAATAGACAACCAACGTTTAGAATTTAAACTTAAAAGACAACCATGAATACCGTAACCATGAAAAACATTCTATTCATATGCTCCTTTTTATGCTTTTCTATGTTCGCACAAGCACAAAACATTGACATCCATGAAAATGTATTCATTAGCTCCACTAATGGCAAAACTGAGCTTTTCACAAATAAAAAAGGAGAATTACATTTAAATGTTTCACCTCAGGCTATCCGTAAGTTTAAAACGCTGGGTGTGCTTAAGTATAGTGATTTTGGTGCCAAGGGCGACGGTAAAACCGATGATATAGAAGCTATTGCTGCTACGCATGCCTTTGCAAATCAGCATGGGCTTTTAGTAAAAGCCGATGAGGGAGCTACCTATTATATCAGCGGAAAAGAGCGTACCGCCATTATCCAGACCGAAACGGATTTCGGTAAGGCGTCATTCATCATTGATGATACCGAAGTCGAAAATAGAAATGCATCGGTATTCAAAGTGTGCTCTGAGCTAAAAGCGTTTAAATTGGATGCCATCCACTCGCTTAAAAGGAATCAAGAAAAAATAGCCGCTTCTTTACCTCAAACCAGTTTGATCACCGTCACCAATTCCAACATCAAACACTACATCCGATTTGGTTTGAACCAAAATAACGGAGCTCCGCAAACGGACATCTTTGTGGTAGACAAAAACGGTCATGTAGATATGGATGCTCCCGTAATTTGGGATTTCGACGAAATAACAGAGATTACAGCACTTCCTATTGACGATAAAACACTAAACATTAAGGGAGGACATTTTACCACGATAGCCAATAAGGAGGAATCTAAATACAACTATTACAGTCGAAACATCGCAATAAAACGTTCCAATGTGATTTTGGATGGACTAGAACACCGTGTTATTGGCGAAGGGGAGCAAGGTGCCCCTTATGGTGGTTTTATTCATATCAGCGACTGCTCCTATGTCATCGTTAAGAACACTATCCTGACAGGTCATAAAACTTACACCACCATAGGGTCGGCCGGTAAACCAGTAACCATGGGCACCTATGACCTTTTGGTGAACAGGGCACTGAATGTGTCTTTTGTGAATTGTAGTCAAACAAACGACATTGACGATAAGGTATATTGGGGAATATTGGGTTCTAACTTCTGCAAAAATCTCCTTTATGACCATTGTGTGCTATCAAGGTTTGATGCCCACATGGGTGTTGCCAATGCTACCATTAGAAATTCTACGCTAGGACACATGGGTATCAATGCCATTGGTAGTGGGAAGTTTATAGTGGAAAACTCCACCATAAGAGGAAGGAGCCTAATTAACCTACGATCCGACTATGGCAGCACTTGGCAGGGAGAATTTATAATCCGCGATTGCATTTTTGTCCCTAACGGTGGTCAATCATCTCAAGCCAGTTTAATAAATGGTTACTATACTGGGTTGCATGATTTTGGTTACACTTGTTATATGCCTGAAACAATCACCATTGAAAATCTAAAAATAGACGATTCTAACCATTCAGATGATTACGAAGGACCCGCTATCTTCTCAATTTTCAATTCTGATAGAACTGATGACACTTATAAAGAGGAATATCCTTATGTGTTAACAAAGGAAGTGATTCTTAAAAATGTGACAACAGCAAGTGGCAAACCGGTGAGAATTAGTGAGAATCCCGTTATGTTTAAGACTGTGAAGATTATCACCAATTAAGTCATTAGTCTTTTAACTTATTTAGTATTACTTCAAAAGCCTAAATTTATCTACTGCTGGAAGAAAGAGAATACCCTAAACCTTAGATAAAAAGCATAATTAAATAAACCAAAACACAAGAACATCGTAACTGTAGTATAAGAGATTCACTTAATTATACGAAACATGAAAAAGCCAGATTTTAGTCAGTTAAGCGTTGTTTACGTCAATTGTACTTTGACAAAGTCGCCAGGAAAGAGTCATACCGCTTCTCTGATGGACGTCTCCAAGGCCATTATGCTTAAAGAGAAGGTGAAGATTGACGAGATTCGTTTGGTAGACCATGATGTAGCCAGTGGTATATATCCAGACATGACGGAATATGGCTGGAAAAAAGACGAGTGGCCTTCCCTGTTTAAAAGAATTATTGAAGCCGATATACTTATCGTGGGAACGCCCATTTGGCTTGGAGAGAAATCTTCGGTTGCACAAAAACTCATTGAACGCTTATACGCCATGAGCAGTAAAACCAACGACCAAGGTCAATACATATATTATGGTAAAGCTGCCGGATGCATCATTACAGGGAATGAGGATGGCGTAAAACACTGTGCTATGGGCATATTGTATTCACTTCAACACGTTGGTTATACCATATGTCCACAGGCAGACGCTGGTTGGATTGGCGAAGTAGGACCTGGTCCTAGTTACGGCGACAAAGAATGGAAAGGTAAAAAGTTAGACAAGCCTGTTGGTTTTGACAGCGATTTCACCAACCGAAATACGACATTTATGACCTATAATTTGCTTCATTTAGCCGCCATGTTTAAAGCCAATAAGGGTTATCCAAATTATGGTAACTCAAGGAAAGACTGGGATATCGGAGAACGTTGGGAATTTGAAAACCCAGAATACAGATAAAAGCGATGCATTATGGCATTTCTGAAAAAGTTACCTTTTTATTCCTATTCTGATGCGGATACGATGTCTTTGAGTTTCAGATGACTATTTTCTATATGAATAGTATTTCTAATCGTGGCAGCTTCATTCCAAGCTTTAACGCTTTTTATTACTGACGAAAGATGTAACAATTTAGCTGTAGAAATAGACTTAAAAATGCTAAAGTATCGTGGTCTATACGGCATCATAATCCATCTCATCAATCTCAGTTCTTTTTTTGAAAGTAGTGGGTTGTGCTCGGTAGAATCCATGTCTTTATCACAACTTACATCTACAATTAAGGTGCCCGCCTGAAACACTGATTTTCATCTTTTTTTACGTAATTCGGAAGCCTGACAACTACCATTAATAATGATTTCAGGTTCGTTCATCAAATCCCACATAGACCTTTCTGTGCCGACGTGCACAACCGCTATTGTAATCGATGTTAACCACCAGAGTCTCATACAACACAGAATGAGCTTGGCTTAGAAAACCTCATGAACTGGCTAAGTTGTGCGAAAAGCTTATAAGCTAACGGCATTAAAGGGCATTCCTACCCTGATGTTAAATATGGTGAATGAGATATAACCATTGAAATTGTACTTGTCTGCTTCCAGGGAAGCCAAGGCAAATACTTCTTTTATCACGAAAAAGACTTAAACACATCTTAGGTTAAATAATTTCAAAGCAATAAAAAATCAGTTAGATTAGACTTTTACAAAGTGGTATAACTACCGTACTTCTATATTCATTCACTAGCTATCTGACAATTATGAAATTGTTCTTTTTAATACTCTTTTCAGTGATATCTTTCATAGCTTATCCTCAGTCAGAGCCTGATTTCAAGGATTTGTTTTATACCAATATGCAGCATGGCGTGTCATGCTTTAGGATACCAGCACTTATGACTGCTCCAAACGGGAACTTGCTGGCGGTTATTGACCAGAGAGTTCCTTCTTGCGGTGACTTAAAATGGAGTAAAGACATCAACATCGTTTTGCGTCGCAGTGTCGATAATGGCGACACATGGTCTGAAATTGAAACGATAGTGGATTACCCATTTGGGAAATCAGCTTCCGACCCGTCCTTGATCCTTGATAAAGTAACGGGAGCCATTTTTCTATTCTTCAACTATATGGATTTAGACCTAGAAAAAGATGTCTATTATTTGAAAGTGATAAAGAGCATTGATAATGGAAAAACTTGGAGTTCTCCCCGCGACATTACCACACAAATCACCAAACCAGACTGGCATCATGATTTTAAGTTTATCACTTCGGGAAGAGGGATACAGACCAGCAATGGCAAATTGATCCATACTTTAGTTAATTTAGAGAAGGGTTTATTCCTTTTTGGAAGTGACGATCACGGCGAAAATTGGCACTTCATTGATACACCAATCAAACCAGCGGATGAATCCAAAATTGTCGAGCTAGCGGATGGCACCTGGATGATTAATAGCCGCGTGCCAGATAAGGGATTTAGATATGTCC
>NZ_JBSRVI010000011.1:0-32739 GCF_055134445.1 Arcticibacterium sp. | reverse complement strand
TATAAAGACCCTTTTGGATGGTTGGTCTATGTTTTTAATATTTTTACCTGAAAAGGATTAGCTTGATACCCTAAAAACGTTCCTGTTGAAATGAAAAACAAACGTCGAGATTTTATCAAAAAGTCTGTGGCTCTAGCTGCTGCAGGTGCATTGGTCTCTTCAGCACCTAGTTCCCGAGCATTTTATTATGCTAAAAAAACCGCAGATGATTTAAGCAAAGATGCTGGCATTCAGCTCAGCCTTGCATATTTCTGGGGCATTGAGCCCGCAAAAGTTGCTTTAGCCAAGCAAATGGCTGTCTATGGAGCCGTAGGTGGCATAAACCCTGGTATGGTAGGTTTAAGTGGAGAAAAGAACTATGAATTCAAGGCTATAAAGGCTATAAAAGAGGCCTGGGATAGAGAAGGGCTTCAACTCAAAGTTATTGAAGGCCCGCCTTCATTAAACACCAAAACAAAATTAGGTTTAGAAGGACGAGATGAAGAAATTGAGAACTTCATAACTTTTATAAAAAATATCGCAGCTGTAGGGATCGACACTGTTTGCCATAATTGGATGCCTGTTATAAGTTGGGCTAGGTCAGATATTGCAAAATCCAGTAGGGGTGGGGCTTTAGTAAGTGCCTTTGATATTAATGATGTAAAAGACGAACCGATAATTACCGAATATGGGGATTTAACGCATGAGAAGATGTGGGATAATATGGCGTATTTCCTGAACGCCGTAATTCCAGAAGCGGAAAAGGCAGGCGTAAAGCTTGCTCTTCATCCTGATGACCCACCGATTGATAGCATAAGAGGAATTCCCAGAATTATGACTTCTGTTTCGGCCTTTAAAAGGATGTTAGATTTATACCCTAGTCCTAGCAATGGCATCACGTTTTGTCAAGGAAGTTTCGCTTCTATGGGAAGTGAGGGTGAAGGGGAAGACATTCCTGCTGCTATTGAGTATTTCGGAAAAAGAGATGCCATACATTTTGTGCATTTTAGAGATGTAAGAGGCTCAAAAAATAAATTCGAAGAGACTTTTCACGATGACGGAAAAACAGATATGTACGCCGCTATGCATGCCTATTATAACATTGGATTCAAAGGACCTATGAGACCAGACCACGTACCCACCATGTATGGTGACAGTAATGATCATGCTGGTTATAGTACCATTGGAACCTTATATGCCATTGGCTATATACGTGGTTTAATAGAAAGTGTCAGTAAAACTTAATACAACCCTAATATGAATAAAAAATACTTTCATGTAGCTTTAATGCTACTTTTCCCGACCCTTTTATGGGCTCAAATCGGACAGTTCGAAAATGGATTAGATATTGGAGAACCTAAGATGAAAGGCTCTTCCGTTTATAATGAAACTACTCAAGCCTACACTTTAAAAGGCGGTGGAAGTAATATCTGGTTTAATCATGACGAATTTCATTATCTCTTTAAGCATATTAAAGGTGATTTCATTGCCACCGCAAATTTTGAATTGATAGGAAATGAAAATGGTAATGCCCACCGTAAAACGGGATGGATGCTTAGAGAAAACACCGACCATGACGCCAAAAGTGTCAATACTTGTATCCATGGCGATGGCCTAGTGGTGATGCAATGGAGACTTATGAGAGGAGCTTATATGCGGGACCCAGAAGAGGAAGTATTTTTTCCAAAACAATATTTTGGTGAAAGTATTATTCAGCTCGAAAGAAAGGGCGATTATTTGACCATGCGTATGGCACATCCAGGTGAGCCTTTAGAAGAAGTGGGCTCCGCTTACTTTCCTGAACTAAACAAAGAGCTTCTTTTGGGCTTATATTCATTAGCTCATGACCCAGAGGACATACAAGAAGTGAAGGTTTGGAATGTTAGAATTTCTACACCCATTGAGCCCGACTGGCATCCAAACAGGCTGATTAAAACCATATCACATGAAGGCGTAAAATATGGAAGTAGGATAGAAACCTTAAATGTAAACACTGGAGAAAGAAAAGTTTTATTAGAATCGCATGAGCATATCACTTCAGCTGTATTTGCAGGAAATAGCCATATTATCTTTCAAAAGGAGGGTAAATCTTTCAATATTCCCGTGAATGGAGGTAAAGTTAATGAAATAAGAACGGCTACATCAACGGACTCAAGACAGTCGGATGGCATGTACGCTTATTATTCAAAAGGGAAGAATAGCACCAATCAAATTTGGCGTAAAAGGGGAGATATTGAAATGCAATGGACTCATGATTTAGACCATGCTTGGAATCCTTATTTATCGCCAGACGGAAAGTACATCGCATATCTTTCCATGTCAAACATGTCAAACCCTAGTGCACTGGGTTCCTATCAAAAGGCATCCATTAAAGTAATGGCGACAGATGGCGGTGCACCTAAAACAGTGGCTTACATTTTTGGCGGTAAAGGAAGCTTTGATAAATACGCTTGGAGTGCTGATGGAAAGTCACTGGTATTTGTGACGTATTCAGATAAAATAAACTAAAAAAAGATAGCGTTTTGAGAGGCAATTAGTGCTTCTCAAAAACTAAATCAGTTTCAGAAACTTCTACTAATCCATTTTCGCTAAAACCAGTCAAAGAAACTTCTTTGGTGGTATTGATAAGCAGTGGATCGTATTTGGCCGTTATTCTGACGTAGTTTTCTGTCCATCCATGCATTTGACCTTCTTCTACATCGTCTTCAAACAAGACGTTCTTTGTTTTGCCAACTTGGCTTTCGTAAAAAGCTCTTTTCTTTTTCTCAGAAAGAATATGAAGCATTTTTGAACGCTTGGCTTTGTCCTGCTTGCTCACTTTGGGATGAATAGCCACGGCCTCCGTGTTTGCTCTTTCGGAATATGAAAAAACATGTAGATAGCTTACATCTAGTTCGTTCAGGTAGTTGTAGGTCTCTAGAAAACGCTCTTCTGTTTCACCTGGATGCCCTACAATAACATCTACACCAATACAACAATCTGGCATGAGCGACTTGATTTGAGTCACTCTATCAATGTATAACTCTTTCTTATAACGCCGTTTCATCAGTCTCAAAACTTCTGGACTTCCAGATTGAAGCGGTATATGAAAATGCGGAACAAAACGCTTTGAAGAAGCCACAAAATCGATGGCTTCATTGCTTAAAAGGTTAGGCTCAATACTAGATATACGGAACCTTTCAATACCTTCCACTCGGTCTAGTGCCTGAATTAAATCTAAGAACGTCTCTTCTTTAATTCCGTTTCGTAGACCAAAATCTCCAATATTAACACCTGTCAAAACAATTTCTTTAACATCATTAGCCGCAATCTCCTCTGCTGCTTTAACAATGTTGGCCACAGTATCAGAGCGGCTTTTTCCGCGTGCCAGCGGAATAGTACAGTAGGTACAAGGATAATCACACCCATCTTGTACTTTTAAAAAAGTACGTGTTCTATCGTTTAAAGAGTAGGAGGTATGGTATTCTAATTTCTGTTCGTCTATTTCGGAAGCAAAAACTTTGCCTACAGGTAGCACATTTGCTATTGAAGGCTCTTTGACAAAATCACCTAATAAGTCTAACAAACGAAATTTCTCTGCGGCACCTAAAACAGCGTCCACTCCTGGAATCTCGGAGATTTCTTTAGGTTTTAGTTGGGCATAACATCCTATTATGGCCACATAGCCATCTGGATTTATGGCATTCGCCTCCCTTACGATCTTTCTACACTTTTTGTCAGCATTGTCTGTAACAGAGCAGGTATTAATGATAAATATATCGGGGGATTCCGAAAAGTCTACTTTTGAATATCCCTTCTCCTCAAACATTCTACCAATGGTAGAGGTCTCTGAGTAATTTAACTTACAGCCTAGAGTGTAAAACGCTACTTTTTTCATTTCAGCCACAAAGGTAAGCAGTTTAACCCGAATTATTTATCAGACGATCGTAATGAGATTTTTAACCGCCATATAGCAGGCATTTTAATTCGAAAAACATACTGCTGTGGGTATTGGATTTAACCCGCTTTATGCATTAGGCAATCTCCCGATTTTATCGGGACCGTAGCTAAATATCTTCAAATCAGTTCGTAAACCCATTTAAACTCAATCACCATAGCCCTTCGACAAAAAGCTCAAGTTAAACAGCTAAATTAATTTCGTTTAATTGTCTGATTTGTTGCAGTTTAACGTTTCATAACGATTCCCCAACGCACATAATCCGGGTTTAAGGAAATCGTGATGATATCGAGCGGTTTTCTAATGCAAAATTTGGGTAATATTTAAAACTGCGATAATAAAAAAAAACTCTCAGAACTAGTCTGAGAGTTTTAAGAATATCTGTTTAAAATCTAATTAGATTTTAGCACTTTTTACAGTTTTAACAATTCTACCAGCAATCTTGTAAGGATCACCATTAGAAGCGGGTCTTCTGTCTTCTAACCATCCTTTCCAGCCTTTTTGAACTGCTATTAAAGGAATACGAATTGATGCTCCTCTATCAGAAATTCCCCAAGAGAAATCATGAATAGAAGCAGTTTCGTGCTTACCAGTTAAACGTTGGTCGTTAAACTCTCCATAAACGGCTATATGCTCAGGCACAACACTACGGAATGACTCACAGATAGCAGCATAAACTTCCTTGTCTCCACATGTTCTTAATATGCTGTTAGAGAAGTTGGCATGCATACCTGAACCATTCCAATCCATATCTTTTCCAAGAGGTTTTGGGTGATACTCTATATAGTAGCCGTATTGCTCTGTTAATCTATCTAATAAATATCTTGCGATCCAAAGTTCGTCTCCAGCTAATTTAGCACCTTTGGCAAACAATTGGAATTCCCACTGTCCACAAGCCACTTCTTGGTTAATACCTTCAAAGTTAAGGCCAGCTTCAATACATAAATCTGCGTGTCTTTCTACCAATTCTCTACCGTGAGTATTTTTACCACCTACAGAACAGTAATACATTCCTTGTGGAGCAGGATAGCCACCAATTGGGAATCCTAAAGGAAGCAAAGTAGCAGTATCCATGATAAAATACTCCTGCTCAAATCCAAACCAAAAATCATTATCATCATCGTCGATAGTAGCTCTACCATTAGAAACGTGAGGTGTTCCATCTGCATTCATTACTTCATTCATAACCAACCATCCGTTAATTCTCTCAGGATCTGGATAGATCGCTACAGGAACTAATAAACAGTCAGAAGAACCTCCTTCTGCTTGTTGCGTTGAAGAGCCGTCAAATGACCAATTGCCAATCTCTTCTAAAGTACCTTTAAAATCTTCGTGCTCCTCTACTTTAGTCTTGCTTCTAATGTTTTGAGTAGGGAAATAACCGTCTAGCCAAAGGTATTCTAACTTAATTTTTGCCATGATTGTGATTAATTGTTGAAATTGATTAATTCAGAAAATTATAGAACAAATATATATGAAAAGTCAGTATATTATATACCCAAAAGGCAATTTTGAAGTTTATTCTTCTACTTTGTTAGAATAGTACAATAAAGTATAGATATGTTCTAAGCGATCTATTTGTCAATATAATCTTGATAGGTTTTTTGTTGGAGAGCTTTAGCATTCTTGATATCTTCTTTGGTGATTGGGCCTTCCGACGAAATTATTTTTTTTCCGATATTGTCAAATAGAAGCTCTTTACCCTTTTGAATAAAGCCAAATCCATCACTAAAACTAAAGTATGCCCATTCTGGTTTGTCTTTTTTTAGAAGGGCATCTTTACTCCAAATATATTTGTCGGATGGCAATTTCAGGTTATTCAGTAGTGTTTTAGACAGGTCTATTTGGGATACGATCTCCGTAACTACTTTTGGTGATTTAATAGCTCCACCAGTCCAAAGCATTGGGATTCTGAAATTGTTGGATTTCTTGATAGACTCAGGAAGCCTATGTCCGTGGTCTCCCAAAATCACTATTACGGTGTTATTCCACCATGGCTGAGTTTTGGCAGAATCTATGAATCGTCCAAATTCTCTATCTGTATAATAAAGGGAATTTAGAAAGAGGTCTTCTTCTGAATCTCCAGCAATTCTTGCCGAATCCAATGGCACATCAAAAGGCTCATGGCTACTGAGGGTAAGCAGCGTTTCAAAGAATGGATCCTTTTTAGGGTAACTGTGGTCTGCCAAGTATTTGTTGAAAATCACTTCATCATGAACGCCCCATTTGGTTATAAAAAGGTCATCTGGAAAATCATTTAAATCGATTATTTTTTCAAAATCTCCAGCATATAGATAGCTTTTGATGTTGGCAAATTCTGTTTCACCTCCGTAATAAAAGGAAGTTCTGTATCCAGCACGTTGGAAGTCTTTCGTGAGAATTGGCATTTTAGCGGTCTTCTTTGGCTCCTTAATAACAGACTGTGTTGGTTGAGAAGGATAACCACTCAAAATAGCCACCAATCCTTTATCCGTTCTGTCTCCAGAAGCATAGGTGTTTGAAAAATAAACACCTTCTTTTTTAAGTCTATTGAAATTTGGAGTTACCTCAATGCCATCGACAAACTTATCAACCACTTTCTCTGTAAAACTCTCCCAAACGATAATAAGCACGTTCGGCTTTTCAATGTGCTCATCTATAACAATATCAGAAATATTTTCACTAGGGTATAACTGCGACATAGAAGCAGAAATCTCCTCTTTTGGAAGGTAAGTATATGGATTTACCTTCTCATTTCTATTGTTCACCAGTGAACTAAAAAAATTCCATGAGGCATTAACTGCAGAGATATTGGCAAAATTATTCTCAGAAAAGTATACCGTACTCTGGTTCATCGGAGCTATTCCAAAGCCACCTCTAATAGGCACAATAAGAAGGAATGCCATGAATATACAGATAGGCATAAATGGCCACTTCTTGATACTATTCCAGGCATTGATTTTTTTGCCAATAATCCTGTAAACAAAAAAGCTGGCTATGATAATTAAAAGGATGTAACTCAAAATCAACCTAAAAATCGGTGAAGATCTAACCGAGGCCCAAGCCTCTTTAGGCGTACTTAGATATTGCAGAGGTGTGGCGTCCAGCCTATAATCCCAAACATGATATACTTCAAGATCAACTACGGTAATAAGTGTTACTAGAAAAACTAAAATTAGGGTGTAGCCATAGAGTCCTCTTTCAAAAATACTTTTTTTGATAAAATTGGAAAATGCCACCCAGAAAAAAGGGAAAATGCTGAAATAGCCCGCCATGGACATGTCCATCCGGATACCGTTCCAGAAAACGCCAAATAGCGTTTCCAAAGTGAGCAATTTGGCCTCATTGATATGGTAGCCAAGAAAAATTAGTCTGGCAGCCAGAAAATAGGCAACCCAGAAACCAAAATATATAAACAAAAATTGTATTCTTTCTTTCATTCAGCAGTAAATTGTGACCTTTGGGTCAAAGATAGAAATAAACTTAAATGTTAATGAATCCAGGATTTGATGAAAATGAAATAGCCCAGCTTCGCAAGGAATGCGAGGAAGAGGGTCAAAGTTATGTTTTAGTGGAAGATGAGCAAGAACTTTCTGATAGTGGAGAGTTTTTTCAATTCCAGTTTGTCGGAAAAACCGATGATGGCAAAGATGTTATTTATGATGCCGCAATATATACATTGGAGCTACATTATAATAGCTTGGTGTTAGAGGAAGCAGAGAAGAGGGTAGCCGCCATTCATAAGGACTTTGTGCCGATTGGCGAAAGAGACGACGACTACGTTATAAATCCAGAGGCCGACGAGCTCATTGAAGAGTTTATCATGGAGATGGAAGATGATGACGACATGAAAGTTAGTGAATTCGTTACCAAAGATTTGGATTTTGAATTCGGCATCGGGCTGGAAATAGCCATAAATGTAGAAGAGATTTATCCGGAAGATATAGAAAATTTTATTAAAGATTTTAATGCTGGGACGCTCATTATCGATAATAACAGATTCAGCTTTAAGCAAGATTTAGGAGGGGAATAATGCAGCTTTTTTATAAGGAGAATTTCGAACAGGAGACTTTCTTAGATGAAATTGATTCAAAACATTGCATCAAAGTACTACGAAAGAAAATTGGTGATGAAATAAATGTAACAGACGGAATCGGTAATCTTTTCAATTGCAAAATTGCAGAGGCTCATCCCAAAAAGACGCCGCTGAACATTATAGAAATCCAAAGAGCGTTTGAGAAGCCAGAAAGATATATTAAAGTGGTCATAGCTCCAACTAAGAATATCGACAGGATAGAGTACTTCATAGAAAAAGCGGTGGAAATCGGAATTTCGGAGGTGACTTTTATCCTAACTCAGAATTCAGAAAGGAGGCAAATAAAGTTAGATCGTTTAAATAGAATTGCTATTTCGGCAATGAAACAATCCTTGAAAGCTTATTTGCCTAGGTTGGTGGAGCTTACACCTGTGAAAGATTTTATGGAAAACGACAGGACGGCCCTAAAGCTCATGGCACATTTAAATGAAGATTCTGAAAATATTTTAAATAAAGCGATAGGGAATGAAGTTTCTATTATGATTGGGCCTGAAGGAGATTTTGACCCTTCTGAAATTGAATTTGCCGCGAAATGCGGTTTCCAAATGGTGAGCATGGGGAATTCTAGATTGAGAACAGAAACGGCAGGAGTAGTGGCCGTTACACTTTTAAATATGATTTGATCAGCATGAAAAGGATTTTGTTGTTTGTGTTTTTTGCAAGCTCTTTGGCATTAAGTGCTCAAAGTCCAACGCTTAAAATTGCGAAGTTAAAATATGGTGGTGGTGGAGACTGGTATGCCAATAAAACCGCTTTACCAAACCTAATAGATTATTGTAATACGAATTTGAAAATGAACCTTTTCCGCGATGAAGATATCGTGGAAGTGGGAAGCCCTGAGCTTTTTCAATACCCTTTTGTACATATGACAGGGCATGGGAATGTGGTGTTTTCCAATTCTGAAGTTGATAATTTAAGAAAGTATCTACTTTCTGGTGGTTTTTTACACGTAGACGATAATTACGGATTGAATAAGTATATCAGGAGAGAAATGAAAAAAGTTTTCCCAAATGCAGAATTTGTGGAATTACCCTTTAACCATCCCATTTATCATCAGAAGTTTGAGTTCAACCAAGGCTTACCAAAAGTTCATGAGCACGACAACAAAGCCCCACAGGGTTTTGGTTTATTTCATGAAGGTAAGTTGGTCTGTTTCTTTACCTACGAATGTGACCTAGGAAATGGCTGGGAAGACCAATCCGTTTATGGAGATTCTCAGGCAATAAGAACATCTGCGTTGAAAATGGGGGCGAATATCGTGTCTTTTGCGTTTACATCTTATTAATTTATATGTTGTATTTTCTTGAGGGCATTCATTGCATTATTTTAAGAAAATCAATATCGGGTGATTTTTCCCCCAAAATCAATTGAACTTTTTAGTTAAACGCACGTTCTTGTGGCGTAGAAGTATTTTTTTGTTAAAGCAAAACTTAATAAATGGTAGCAGCCCTTTCTTTTTTTATTGGACATTGGTATTTGTCTCTTTTTAGTCAGACCTTTTTTTTACATCGTTATTCGGCCCACAAAATGTTCCAAATGAACAAATTCTGGGAGAAGTTCTTTTATATATTTACTTATATAACGCAGGGGTCATCTTATTTAAATCCTAGAGCTTATGCGGTAATGCACAGAATGCATCATGCTTTTTCTGATACAGATAAAGACCCACATTCTCCACACCATACTAAGAACCTTTTTACCATGATGTGGAAAACCAAGGATCTGTATACGGGTTTAGTAGATTATAAATTTAAGATAGAAGAGCGTTTTGATAGAAATTTCCCAGAGTGGAAAGCTCTAGATAAGTTCGGAGAATCTTGGATATCTAGAACCCTTTGGGGATTGGCTTATATCTCTTTCTATGTGGTTGGTTACTTCTATTTTGATATCCACTGGGGTTTCTTCTTCTTATTACCAATTCATTTTTTAATGGGACCAATTCATGGTGCTATCGTAAACTGGAGTGGTCATAAATATGGTTATCAAAACTTTGACAATAGAGACGAATCTAAAAACAGTTTACTCTTTGATTTTCTAATGATGGGTGAGTTGTTTCAAAATAATCACCATAAACATCCGATGTCTATCAACTTTGCTAAAAAGTGGTTTGAAATAGACCCTACATATCCTGTTATTAAACTATTAACTTGGATGAAAATTATTAAACCTAAGTAGTTTTCTTAGAATATTAAAAGGCCAGTTTGTTACTAAACAAGCTGGCCTTTTTGCTTTAAGTGTGTTTTGTTAATTAACTTTTAACGAAGCTTCTGGCTGACTTTCATGGTTAATGGCAGACATCACTTGGTCTTCTTCACTTAAGCCTGAGAAATTGACGGCAGTTTCTATCAATGCCAAATGGGAGTAGGCCTGTGGGAAATTACCCAAGAGTCTTTTAGTTTTAAAGTCAATGTCTTCACTAAAAAGCCCGAGATGATTGCTATAGCTTAAAACTTGGTCAAAAAGCTTTTTAGCTTCTTTTTGTCTTCCTATTTTAAACAGGCTATTTATAAACCAGAAAGTACAGATGGTGAATGAAGAAGATGGCGTACCAAAATCATCCTTATTGATGTATCTGTACATTAAACCATCCTTACATAACTCTTTTTGAGTGGCCAAAACGGTGCTTACAAATCGTGGGTCTTTAGCCTCAATAAACCCGTAACTTTCCATTAGTAAGGTAGAAGCATCCAAATCTGCCGAATGATACGACTGTGCATAAGCTTGTTTTTCTTCATTCCAGGCATTTAATTCTATATCTGCTTTAATTTCATCTCTTAGAACCTTCCACTTTTCAATCTTGTCGTTTCTTTGAAGTAGTTCTGCTATTTTGACCCCTCTGTCTATTGCAACCCAGCAAAGCAGTTTTGAAAAAGTAAAATGACGTTCCTCTGTTCTAAATTCCCAGATGCCCTTATCTGCTTTTTGCCAGTTTTTCTTCACAATATCCACGGTAGATTTAGTGATGGTCCAGAGTTCCTCGCTGTAAAAAAGGCTATTTTGAAATCTTAAGTATTGCTGATGGAGCACATCCATTAATATACCATAAATGTCATTCTGTTTCTGATGATATGCAGCATTACCTATCCTTACAGGCTTACTTCCTTCATAGCCATCCAGGTGGTCAAGGATTTCTTCTGTTAGTTTTTTCTGCCCGTCTATGCCATACATGATTTGCATTTTTTCATCCTTCTGGGGCACTATTTTAACGATAAACTCCAAGAATTTCTTGGCTATTCTTTCATGACCCAAGCCAGAGACCACTTTGATAACCATACTAGCATCTCTAATCCAGCAGAATCTATAATCCCAGTTTCTTACTTCTCCTATGGTTTCTGGAAGAGAAGTGGTGGCAGCAGCCAAAACAGCCCCTGAACGCTCGTACGTAAGCATTTTTAATGTTAATGCAGAACGTAAGATTTCATCATTATAGAGTTTATAAGAAGTCGTTTTCTCCGACCAATTTAACCAGTAAACCCTCGTTCTTTGCATTTTAAGATACTGTCTTTCTACATCTTGATGAAGCAGTTTTTCAAAATAACTAAACAAAAAGTATTGGTTTTCTTCTAAGGTTAATTCATTGCCTTCTAGAATATCTGAATGTTTAAATGAAGAGTAGAGGTAAACGGAATCGTAATTTCCTGAAGTAGTTTTGGTTTTAATATACTCCCTTTTATCCTGTGTTATTTGCTCTTGTTTGGCGTAGCCCAATTTTGGATCATAATTGACAGAAAACTTTGGTTTACCGCTAATTAGCTTCACATATCTTACTATTTCTGCCGGAGATTGATAAACCTCTTTATCAGGAATATAACGTGGCATAAAATCAATAATCTCAAAACAGTCGGTGCCATTATCGAATTTTGTTACAAGAATATTGGTTTTATAAATGTATTTTTGAGTAGAGATATATGTGGAATCAACTATTATTTCAAAAGAACCACCCTTGTTTTCATCTAAGATTTTTGCAAACATTGAGGGTGAATCAAATTTAGGTAAGCAGCACCAGTCAATGCTACCGTTTAAGTTGACCAAAGCAGCACTTTGACAATTACCTATCATTCCATAATCTAAATTTCTCATTATTTTTTTTATAATTCATTAAAGTAATCCATGAGTAAAACTATCATCGTATCCAATAGGCTTCCCTTGTCCTTAGAAATAAACCAAAATGAGGTTATAGCAACTCCCAGTGTTGGGGGACTTGCTACGGGTCTCAAATCTGTTCATGCCGAGGGTAACGGTATCTGGATAGGGTGGAGCGGGCTCATAGAAGAAGAGGTTAATCCTTCCTTGAAGCCTAAAGTAGAAAAAGCTCTTGAAAATCAAAAGTGCAGGTCGGTTTCTTTATCACAATTAGAGGTAGATGGCTTCTATTTCGGCTTTAGCAACCGAACTTTATGGCCTTTGTTTCACTATTTCACCGAATTTGCAGAATTTAATAAACAAGACTGGGAAACTTATAAACTGGTTAATCAGAAGTTTGCGGACGAAGTTTTAAAGCATATTGAAGAGGGAGATGTGGTTTGGGTACACGACTATCAGCTTCTTTTAGTACCTCAGATGATAAAATCTCAAAGGCCCGATGTCAAAATCGGTTTTTTCCTTCATATCCCGTTCCCGTCTTATGAGGTATTTAGAACTTTGCCATGGAGAGAGGAAATTTTGAGGGGCATGATGGGCTCAGATTTGATAGGATTTCACACCTATGATTACGAAAGACATTTTTTAAGCTCGGTTCAGCGATTATTATTATGTGATGTAAACTTCAATGATCTTCTTTATGATACACGAATAGTAAAAGTAGACTCATTCCCAATGGGTATTGACTATAACAAATTTCATAACGCTGCCATAGCACATTCCAAAAGCAAGGAGAAATCTGAGGTTCAAGAAAGTATAGATAAGCATAAAGAAATAAAAGGCGATACCCAGTTCATTTTAAGTATTGATAGGTTAGATTATACCAAAGGCATAGCCAAAAGAATTTTAGCTTTCGAACAGTTTTTAGAGAAATATCCCCAATATCTGGGTAAAGTTAGGCTGGTAATGTTGGCTGTACCCAGTAGATCAAATGTACCACAGTATCAAGATTTAAAGAATGAAATTGATCAATTGGTAGGTAGAGTGAATGGTAAGTTCTCGGAGGTAAACTGGACACCTATTTGGTATTTCTATAGGTCTATGCCTTTTGAAAACCTGATAGATCTGTACTGTTCTTGTAAAATAGCTCTTCTTACTCCGGTAAGAGACGGAATGAACTTAGTGGCTAAAGAGTACATCGCTAGCCGTGTTGATAATACAGGCGTACTGATTTTAAGCGAGATGACAGGTGCTTCAAAGGAGTTGAATGAAGCCCTGATTATAAACCCGAATAATTTGGATCAAATAGCTGATGCTATTAAAGAAGCCCTAGAAATGCCGGAGAGCAAACAGATCAAGGCTAACGTGATTATGAAGGATAGAATTCAGCGATATAACGTAGAACGTTGGGCTAAGGAATTTCTACATAGTCTCACACATCTCATTACAAATCAGCCAGAGGTTTCTGCCTTAACGGTGAAAGGAGAAGTTCAAGATAAAATTATTAAGAGTTTTAAGGCGGCAAATTCAAGGGTACTGTTTTTAGATTATGATGGCACCTTGGCAGCGTTTACCAATAGACCTGAAGATGCCACACCAACACAGGAGCTGTATGAAATTTTGGATAATTTATACGCCGATAATAAAAATAAACTTGTTCTAATTACGGGTCGTGATAGAGAAACTTTTGATAAATGGTTTGGAGATAAACCCTATACCTTAATTACGGAACATGGCCTTTGGCAAAAAGATGGTGCAGGTACAACGTGGAGGCAATTGGAAGCAGTCAATAATAGGTGGTTTTCTGTTATTTTTCCTATTCTAGAGCGTTTTGTGGATAGAACTCCCGGTTCTCAGATAGAAATTAAGAACTTCTCTATGGCCTTCCATTTCAGGAGGGTAGATCCTATTCAAGGTGAAGTGAGAGCCAATGAACTTAAAAGCACCATACAGCCCTTAATAGCAAACCACAGCTTAGAGATAATGGAAGGCGATAAAGTTTTGGAGATTAAAGTAAGCGGTGTAAACAAAGGCAAGGCGGCTAGTAAGTATCTAGCAGACCAACCTTCAGAGTTTATATTGGCTATGGGAGACGACTGGACAGACGAGTATATGTTTAAGGATTTGCCAAATTCATCTACAACCATTAAAGTAGGAAATAAGCCAACAGTGGCCAAGTTTAGGATTAATAATACTCAATCTGTTTACGAGCTATTGAGAAAATTAAGCTGATAAAAAAGGGTACCAAATTCTGAATTTGGTACCCTAAAATTATTTATTAAGAAATTAACGGACTACAATTCTCTAACTCTGATGTTTTTGAAATAGGCTCTTTGTCCATGATGCTGAAACATGATATGTCCCTCTTTGTCCGAATGATATTTCGGATTATCTTTAAATTTACTATTTGCCAGCACTTCTTTCATCTCGGGGCTACCAATCTCAAACTCCAAAACTTTAGCATCATTTAGCCAGTGCTCCACATGTCCGTTTTTATGGGTCAACCTTGCTTTATTAAACTCACCTATAGGCTTTAAGACCTTATTTACTGGAACAATCAGATCATATAAAGAGCCTGCAGACCTGATAGCCGCAGTATCATTAAAATTGATGTCATCTAAAATCTGAATTTCAAAATTGTTCAACCAGTTTTGACTGTTTCCATTGCCAGACTCCATTGGAGTTATTTCCTGAACGTGGAAGAATACACCGCTGTTTGCTGCGGTATCTACCGCCCATTCATATTCCAATTCAAAATTCTCATATCTAGATTTTGAAACAAGATCAAGGTTGGCCGTATCTGGATTGGCCACCAAAGCTCCGTTTTCTACGGTCCAAACACCTTCTGGGAATTCCTTGATACCATAACCTCTAAGTTGATCAGTAGAAGTGCCATCAAAAAGAACGGTCCAAGCTTTTTGGGCTATTTCCAGCTTTTCTTCAGAAGTATTTGAAGAGCTACAAGCAGTAAAAGATACTGCTATGACGGCTAATAAGCCTAGAGAACTAAATTTCATTATAACATTGGGTTGAATATTGAACTGAAAATTAACCAATTGAATTGAAATGAAAATAATTAATCGATAAAAGATTGATTTTGGATGATTTAGGGCTTAAGAAAATCACTTTAAACATCTTTCATACTGAGCCCTATACGTTTTCTGGCAGCATCTACCTCCATGACCTTAACTTGAACCTTTTGGTGTACTTTAACAACCTCGTTAGGGTCTTTTATAAACCTGTTAGCCAGTTGTGATAAATGCACAAGACCATCTTGATGTACCCCAATGTCTACAAAACAACCAAATGCCGTTATATTGGTAACAATCCCTGGCAGTACCATACCTTCCTTTAAATCTTCCATGGTATGCACATTGCCAAACTCAAAAGCCTCCAACTGCTCTCTAGGGTCACGACCAGGTTTGGCCAATTCAGACATAATGTCATTTAAGGTAGGCAAACCAACTTCCGTGGAAACATATTTTTTAAGGTCAATAGACTTTCTGACCAGCGAATCTTCTATCAAATTATCAATGGTAACACCTTTATCTTTGGCAATCTGCTTTACTAAATCATACCTTTCTGGATGTACGGCAGAATTATCTAATGGGTCTTTTGCCCCATGAATTCTTAAAAAACCTGCCGCTTGTTCAAAAGCCTTATCGCCTAGTCTAGGTACTTTTAATAGCTGCTTTCTAGAAGAAAATTTACCATTCTTCATTCTATAATCCACGACATTCTGTGCTAGGGTAGGCCCAAGACCAGAAACATAAGAAAGCAAATGTTTAGAGGCTGTATTTAATTCTACGCCAACGGAGTTTACACAACTTTCCACTACGGTATCTAAGCTTTCCTTTAACATTTTGGCATTGACGTCATGTTGGTACTGACCTACACCTATAGACTTAGGATCAATTTTCACCAATTCTGCTAAAGGGTCTTTTAATCTCCTTCCTATAGAAATGGCACCTCTTACGGTCACATCCTTGTCCGGAAATTCTTCTCTAGCCACGGCAGAGGCAGAATAGATGGAGGCTCCCTGTTCCGAGACTACATATATACCTTTTACATCCGTTTTTATTGATTTTACAAACTGCTCTGTTTCTCTACTGGCCGTGCCATTGCCAATAGCGATGGCGTCAATCTTATAATCCACCACAAGTTTCTTTATGGTAATCTCCGCTTCCATTTTCTTAAAAGTAGGATAAACCACGGTGTCGTAAAGTAAATCGCCTAATTCGTTTAAAACCACGGTTTTGCAACCCGTTCTAAATCCTGGGTCTAGGGCTAAAACGCGTTTTTGGCCTAATGGTGCCGAAAGGAGAAGCTGTCTTAGATTCGTAGCAAAAATCTGAATGGCGGCCTCATCCGCTTTTTCTTTACTAATTCCATTAAACTCGTTTTCAATAGAAGGGTTCAATAATCGCTTATAAGCATCTTCTATAGCCAATTCTACTTGCTCTTTACAAGCTTGTAATCCACGTAAATATTGTCTGTCTAGCATGTTTAAAGCTTTATCAGCATCTATTTCAATACCTACTTTTAAGAAGCCTTCCTGCTCTCCACGCCTCATCGCCAGCAGTCTATGGGATGGAACTTCTCTCAGCTTTTGTTCAAATTCAAAGTAATCTTTATACTTAATTCCCTCGGTATCTTTCCCTTTTTTCACTTTTGAGAAAATGACGGCTTCCTTCTCAAAAATCACCCTGAGTTTATTTCTAGACTCTAGGTTTTCATTTATCCATTCAGCAATAATATCTCTGGCACCTTGTAAGGCTTCTTCTTTAGACTTGACGTCTTTGTTTAAAAACTGACCGATAAGGCCATCCAAGCTGTTTTCTTTTTGCTCAAAAATTCTTTTTGCCAAAGGCTCCAAACCCTTTTCAATGGCAATGACTGCCCTGGTTTTTCTTTTTTGTTTATAAGGCAGATATAAATCTTCTAGCTCCTTAAGATGAAAAGCCGCATGAAGCTTTTTCAATAATTCAGGAGTCATCTTTTCTTGCTCCTCAATAGACTGAATAATGGCTGCTCTTCTTTTATCTGCTTCCAGAAACTTCTCGTAAGCCTTTTTAATATCTGCGATTTGAACTTCATCTAAACCACCTGTTTTTTCCTTTCTATATCTTGATATAAAGGGTACCGTGGCACCTTCGGTCAAAAGTTGAATGGTTTGGTTAACCGAATTGGAGGAAACGTTAATAGATTGCGTTATATAAGAAATCTGAGAATTATTTAGCATAGTTTGTATAGAAGTATAAATCTAACTTTCGAAAAAGAAACGGATTGCCGATACAACCATTCTTTATCAAATTTTATTTGATATTGTAAAAGCAAAAGTCTCAATAATTATGAAGAAAGCCCTCGTCATTTTTGCAATGTTTTCCACATTTATCATAAGTTCTTGTGGTCATGTTGCTCCAAAGATTAATTCTGATTTAGTTATAGTTAGTGGGCAGCGTTTTGGCATGTGCTCAGGTGAATGTACGCAGTATTTAAGGTTAACCGCTCAGACTCCTGATGTGCAGTTTATTTCACAACCAAATTTTATAGATTTCAAAAATGAAAGAAAAACTTTTACAGATGCCTTAGATGAACAGATTTGGAAAAATATACTAGCCGAGCTTAATACCAGGGCCTTTAGGAAGCTTAAGAAAGTATATGGATGCCCAGACTGTGCAGACGGCGGTGCGGAGTGGTTAGAAATTTCTGATAGGTCCGGCACCTATAAGGTTACATTTGAATACGGAGATGAAGTAAAAGGCATTGAAAATTTGATAATTTTGCTCCGCAATCAAAGAACAGCCTTATCAAAAAAGTATCTGCCATCGAACTAGATTATGACCTTATTGTAGTAGGCGGCGGTGCCGCAGGCTTCTTTGCGGCCATAAATGCGGCTACATTAAATCCCGCTTTCAAAATCCTCATTATTGAAAAAAACAGAGAACCCTTACAGAAAGTGAAAGTTTCGGGCGGTGGTAGGTGTAATGTGACCCATTTCTGTTTTCAAGCTTCGGAATTGGTTAAGAATTACCCTAGAGGTAATGAATTCCTTTTAAAACCCTTTGAAAGATTTGGCCCAAATGAAACCATAGAATGGTTTAGGAAAAGAGGGGTCGGGATTAAAAAAGAGGCCGACGGAAGAATGTTTCCGGTATCTAATACTTCTCAAACCATCATTGACCTTTTTACGGAAGAAATAAATCATTTAGGCATAAAACTCCAGACTTCTCAGCGTGTTGTAGATTTCAACTTCGTCAATAATATATGGGAAATAGCCCTACAAAGTGGCGAAAAGCTTTCTTCACAAAACTTAATGTTGGCCACAGGTAGCGACAGAACCATTTGGGAAAAATTGAAAACCATGGAGCTTAATCTCGTGGCTCCTGTACCCTCATTGTTTACATTTAAAATAGAGGACAAAGAATTGCATGCCTTAGCAGGCAATAGTTTTTTGAATGCTTTGGCAAGTATTCCTGAGTTTAAAACCTCAGGACCTGCTTTGATTACACATTGGGGGCTTTCTGGTCCGGCCATTTTAAAACTCTCTGCTTTTGCGGCTAGGGCTTTAGAGAAAAAGAATTACTGTTTTAATCTAAAAATGGATTTCCTTCCCGAAATAACGGAAAAGCAGATCCTACAAACCCTAAAGGCGTATCAGGAATTACATCCCAAAAAGAAAGTTGTCAGCACACCACTTTTCGATTTCTCAAAAAGATTTTGGGAATATATATGTAAAAAGTCTAATGTAGGGGAATTTCAGAATTGGAGTGAAACGGGAAAAAAGCATTTTAAACAATTTCAGGATAATTTAAAAAAAATGCCCTTTGAAGTCACCGGAAAAAGTACCTTTAAAGAAGAGTTTGTTACGGCTGGTGGCATTGACTTAAGTGAGGTAAATGCTGATACCTTTGAGCTTAAAAAATACCCAGGACTTTATGTGGCTGGCGAAGTTATAGACATTGATGCGATAACAGGTGGTTTTAATTTTCAAGCGGCTTGGACTGGGGGATGGCATGTAGCTAAGGCCATAGGAAACTCAAGGACTTAAAGCTTTTGATACATTCGCATTAAATTATTAATCCAAATGTTATAGTAAGAACGCTTCAAACATTTATCTTTGTTTTTAATATATAGCGAAACAAAAGTAAATGACCCACCTAATAGAGAGATTTACCGAACACTTAAAATCTGGTAAATATAATAGCATGACCGTGGCGGCTTATCGTAATGCTATCTTCGTTTTCTATAATCAAGTGCGTGATATGCCTCAGAGTAAAATCACGGATGAATATATTGGTAATTACCTTAAAGAATTAGCTGAAAAAAATGACAAAGCAGAAGCGATACAAGCTGGAAAAGCACTAAAGCTTTTTTATGAGGTAATTTTTGGAAGAAAACTTAGCATAAAGTCTACCGGCGAAGCAAAAGAACAAAAACTACCAGAAACACTTTCTAAAGAAGAGATAAAGAGGATATTATATACCGTTACCAATATCAAGCATAAAGCGGTATTACTATTAATTTATAATACAGGTTTAAGAATAAGTGAAGTTATAAACCTGAATGTGGATGATTTAGATCTTGGAAAAGGTATAATCAGGATAGTGGATAAAGGGAAAAAAACAAAAAGGGAGCTTTCTATCTCCCCAAATATTATTGATTTTGTCAAAAGATATTTTGTAAAAGAGAAACCCATTGCGGTTTTGTTTCCTGGAGAAAATGGAAAACCTTACAGTTCCAGAAACGTACAGTTATTCTTTCAATCTGCCTTAAAAAAGGCTTCTATTGAGAAGAATGCCACGGTTCATACTCTTAGACATAGTTATGCTGTTCATGCCTTAGAAGCAGGTATGGACATACATTTGTTACAGTATATTTTAGGGCATAGATTTCTTCAGACTACATCCATTTATAATCAAATGGCCAATGTAGATGCCAGTACCATTAGAAATCCTATTCAAGATATTAATCTGAATGAAGGAGAATTTACTTTTTCTCCTTACTAGATTTAATGATTCTTTGAATTTTTACGGTAGAAATGGCATTGTCTGTCAAGTCCTTATATTCTGCACGGTTTTTATAGATTTCCGCGGCAGTAAAAATAGCATGTAGCATAGAACCAGGGTTAGCTTCGTCTTTTCCTGCTATGTCAAAAGCGGTACCATGATCTGGTGATGTTCTTACAACAGATAAACCAGCTGTGAAATTTACCCCAGAATCAAAAGAAAGCATTTTAAAGGGCGTTAAACCTTGGTCATGATACATGGCTAAAACGGCATCATACTGCTTCCATTGCTGCGTAGCAAAGAAACCATCGCTAGGGAAAGGTCCAAAAACCAAGTTTCCTTTTTGACGATATTCGTTTATCAAAGGCTCAATAATATCTGTTTCCTCTTTGCCTAAAAGGCCATTTTCTCCTGCATGAGGATTAAGACCCAAGACCGCTATTTTAGGTTTCTGAATCTTGAAATCAATTTTTAAGCTTTTCATCATTAAGTCTAACTTAGACTTAATTTGCTTTTTATTGATGTTCTTTTTGACCTGTTCTATGGGAATATGACCAGTAACAACACCCAGCCTAAGCTCTTCGCTAACTAAAAACATTAGAGCTTCTTCTGCTTCAAAAACTTCAGCCAGATATTCTGTATGACCTGGAAAATTGAAGCTTTCGCTTTGCGTATTGTCTTTAGATATAGGGGCAGTAACTAAAGCTTCTATATAACCATTTTTTAAGTCTTGTGTGGCTCTTTCTAGTGCTTGAAAAGCCAATTGACCCGCTTCTTTTTGTACGGTACCTAAGGCCAAATCAAAAAGAGGACCTTGATAGCAATTAACGAGATTAAATTGCTTCTTGTTTAGTTGTTTTGTGTTTTGGACGGTAGCAAACAGCCAGTCGTTATAACCTAATAAATTCTTATACTTACTCAGGTGTTTTCCAGAACCATAAATCACTGGGGTGCAGATTTTGTTAATTCTGGTACTGGAAAGTGCTTTTATAATCACTTCCGGACCAATACCATTCATATCTCCAATACTAATTCCAATTCTTGGAATGTTGTCACCATCCATAGGGGTAAATTTTACGGTTATTTCTAAATTGCCAAAGTTAATATAAAATGTCAGGTTAAGGAAGGTTTTTGATTCATTCGGATGATGAATTAAAGACTGAAAAGTGGTTTTAAGGGCATGATATATAACTAAACTTAGAAGTAGATTAAAACAGGTAGTATTAAAATGAGAATTCTAATTGTGGATGAAATGCATCACTCTATAGTAGAGATGCCAAAAGCATTGGGTTTAGAGGTAGATTACTTTCCCAACATTGCATTTGAGGAAGTTTTAGAACGTGTGGGAGATTATGAGGGTCTCATTATACGAAGTAAGTTTTCCATAAACGCCGACTTTCTCTCGCACGCTACCAAACTGAAATTTATTGGTAGGGCAGGAGCAGGCTTAGACTTAATAGATTTGCCAGCGTGCAAAAAGGCAGGTGTAACGGTTTTTGGAGCAAATGAAGCCAATAAAGTGGCTGTGGCGGAACATTTAATAGGAATGATGCTGACACTTTTCCATAAGATAAATACGGGAAGCAGAGAAGTAAAACAAGGCTTATGGAAAAGAGAAGCCAATAGAGGAGAAGAGCTTTTAGGAAAAACAGTAGGGATAATAGGTTATGGAAATAACGGGCAAGCTACCGCAGAGAGACTGGCGGCCTTTGGATGTAAGATTCTAGCTTATGATAAATTAAAATATGGGTTTGGGAATCATCTTATTGAAGAGTGTGACCTGAATGCTATTTTCGAAAGGGCAGATGTTGTGAGTTTACATATTCCTTTGACCAAAGACACGGATAAATGGATTGATTCGGCTTTTTTTGAGAAATTCAAAAGACCTATATTCTTTTGCAACATTGCTAGAGGAGAAATTGTCGTTTTAAAAGATTTGGTAAGTGCTTTGAAAACAGGAAAGGTCAGAGGAGCCTGTTTAGATGTTTTAGAAAATGAGAAGCTAAAAACCCTCACGACCGAACAGAAAAGCACTTTCGATTACCTTGCCAGCCAAGATAATGTGATACTTACGCCTCATGTAGCAGGCTGGAGTACCGAGTCTTATGTGAAAATAAATGAGGTTTTAAGAGATAAAATTCAGCGATTCATTGAAAAATAAAAGTATTAAAATAGCCAGTTTTTGTTTGTGCATCTCCGTTGGTTTTCTATCCTGCGATTCGGAGGGTACAAATAATCAAGAAGAGACTAAAACTGCCAGCATTGCATATACCCAAGTAGGAACATATCCACATAGTACAGAGGCTTTTACAGAAGGGCTCTTTGTCTATGATGGAAAGATTTATGAAAGTACGGGCTCTCCAGCAAATCTTTCTTTCACAGAGTCTGTGGTAGGTATTTTAGATACCACCAATGGTAGTTTGGAGGTCAAAGTGGAGTTGGATAGAAACAAGTATTTTGGGGAAGGCATAACTATTCTAGGTGATAAGCTTTATCAGCTGACTTATGTAAGTCAGGAGTGTTTTGTATATGATAAAAATACTTTTGAGAAGTTAGAAACTTTCAAGTTTCCAAACAACGAAGGCTGGGGGATGACCACAGATGGAACTCATCTCATTATGAGCGACGGAACCTTTAAAGTCACTTTTATCAATCCTGCAGACTTCTCTAGAGTGCGTGAAATAAACGTCCAAGAAAACGGCTACGGCGTGGAGAACATCAACGAACTGGAATATGTCAATGGTTTTATTTATGCCAATGTTTATGGTACCAATGTGATCTTGAAAATAGATGCTCAGAATGGAAACGTGGTTTCTAAGTCAGATTTTGGAACGCTATATTTAGACGCTCAAAAGGGGAACCCAAACTTGTTAGAAATGAACGGTATAGCTTATGACAAAGAAAAGGATGAGTTTTTGTTAACTGGTAAACTGTGGCCTAAGGTATATCGAATGAAATTCAAGTAAAAATGAGCACGTATACCAAAATTTTGTATCATATAGTTTTTTCAACAAAAAATAGAGAAACGAGTTTAAAATCTGAAGGTAGACCTATTTTGTTCAAATATATTTGGGGTATATTAAAGGAAAAAAAGTGCCATTTATATAGAATTAATGGTGTTGAAGACCATATTCATATTGTTTTCTCCCTACATCCTACTATTTCTTTAGCTGCTTTGGTAAAAGATATAAAATTGGCTTCCTCTATAATGATAAAAGAAGAAAAGTTGTTTCCTTTTACAGCTTGGCAAGAGGGCTATTCAGCATTTACCTATTCTTTTGATGCCAAAGATAATGTGATAGAATATGTCAAAAATCAAGAAGAGCATCATAAAAAAGTATCCTTTAAAGACGAATTGATTTCTCTTTTGGATGAGTTTCAAATTGAATATAAAGAGGAATATTTGTTTTGATGGATTTCAAGCGTTTTCATAGTTTATTTCTTTAAGTTAGTTGGCAAGCTCGAATGGCTTCAAATAATATGGGATTCTTCTGAGGTTTTCAACCCCTTCAGGGTTGTGGGTTTTCTACACCTAATATATTTTCTATTCACATTTAATCCCTTCGGGATTATTTTCTTAGAAACGGCTATCGTATCTGTAGAAAGGCAAGCCCGAATGGGCTTGAAGGTGAATAGAAAAAGCATCTAAGGAGAGGACAAGAAAGCCTGAGGGGCTTCAAACAAAAGGGATTCTTCTGAGGTTTTCAACCCCTTCAGGGTTGTGGGTTTTCTACACCTAATATATTTTCTATTCACATTTAATCCCTTCCGGATTATTTTCTTCGAAACGGCTATGGTATCGTTAGAAGGGCAAGCCCGAATGGGCTTGATGGTGAATGGAAAAAGAATCTAAGGAGAGAACAAGGAAGCCTGAGGGGCTTCAAATAAAAGGGATTAGTATGAGATGTTCAACTACTTCAGGGTTGTGGGTTCTCTACACACAATATATTTTCTATTCACATTTAATCCCTTCGTGATTATTTTCTTAGAAACGGCTATCGTATCTGTAGAAAAGCAAGCCCGAATGGGCTTTAAGGTGAATGGAAAAAGCATCTAAGGAGAGAACAAGGAAGCCTGAGGGGCTTCAAATAAAAGTGATTCTTCTGAGATGTTCAACCCCTTCAGGGTTGTGGTAATTATTATCAAGATATATTCTATAAACCTTTAACCCCTTCGGGGTTCAATTTTATACGTGAATTAATGCACGAAATTACAAGCCCGAATGGGCTTGAATATGAATAGAAAGACTCAATTAGATTTAAGGAAAAAGAAGATTGTAATAATTAATTACATGTTTCGCAAACAAACTTGTCGGTTTGGATATAATTGTTTTCAGAATTTCTCCAAATTTCTTTAAAAGCATTACGATCGATGTTCTCTAAATCAGAAGATGTAATCTCATCAGTAACACATCTACCTTGTAACCTCGTACTCTTTTTACAAAGCTCATTAAAGCACTTTATATAATACCCATTACAATCACAATCTGCTTAAATTGACATTCTTTCCTTTGAATTATAAAAAATAGAACCATTTCTAAGTGCTGAGTCTAGCATTTTTAAATCAATTTCCTTTAAACTTTTCATTCTTCGAGTTTTGGGACTGAATAGCTCATAAAATATGCCAATTAAGGAACTACTGACTGTATGTCAATAGTTGATGTCTTTGATCATTTCTCTAATAATTCAAAGCTGGCGATAACCATCTCTCCGCTTCTTCAATCGCTACGCCCTTTTTGGCCACATAGTCTTCTATTTGGTCTTTGGTGATTTTACCTAAACCAAAATACTTACTGTCTGGATGGCTGTAATACATGCCACTCACCGCAGAAGCAGGCCACATGGCTAGGCTTTCTGTTAAAGTCAGACCAATACTGTTTTCTACGTCTAATAGCTCAAACAAAGGCCTTTTAAGGGTATGGTCTGGGCATGCAGGGTATCCTGGAGCAGGTCTTATTCCAGCGTATTTCTCTTTGATAAGTTCTTCACTTGCTAGCGTTTCTTCTGCGGCATAACCCCAATACTGTTTTCTTACTTTCTCATGTAATAATTCCGTAAAGGCTTCTGCAAATCTATCTGCTAAGGCTTTTACCATAATGCTATTATAATCGTCAAAATCCGCCTCAAATTCCTTAGCTTTTTCATCTGCACCGAAAATGCCTACTGCAAAGCCACCGAAATAATCTTGCTTTCCACTTTCTTTAGGTGCCACAAAATCCGCTAAAGATAAATTTGGGATATTCTTACCCTTTTTACCCTGCTGACGCAAATGATGGAATATAGCCAGCTCCTTAGTGTTATCGGGAATATAAACCTTGTGGTCATGCGTTAAAGGCGAACACGAACTTGAATGACCTTCCTCATTGACCGTGAAATCATATACTATTTGAGCGTCAGCTCCATCGGTATTTGATGGCCAAAAACCTATCACCGCTTTAGCGGTTAACCATTTCTCCGCTGTGATTTTCTTCAGCATAGCCTGAGCATCTGCTAAGAGTTTCTTTGCTTCTGTTCCTACGACTTCGTCTTCTAATATTTTAGGGTATCTACCATGCAAGTCCCACGATTGGAAGAATGGGGTCCAGTCTATATAATCTACTATTTCGCTTAAATTATAGCTTTCAAACACCTTTTGACCTAAGAAAGTAGGTTTCTTAATTTCTGTAGTTGACCAGTCAATCGCCATTTTATTAGCTCTTGCTTGCTCTATCGTGATATAAGTTTTTACCGTTTGTCTGTTTAAATATTCCTCTCTAAATACAGCGTAATCTGCTTTATATTTAGCTTTGAAAGCCTCTTCTTGTCCTTTACTTAGTAAGCTACTGGCTACTGGTACAGACTTAGATGCATCTAAAACGTGAATAGCTGGGCCAGAATAGTAAGGATCAATTTTTACCGCAGTATGCACTCTGGAAGTAGTAGCTCCACCTATTAAAAGCGGAATTTTCATCCCTCTTTTTTCCATTTCCTTGGCGACATAAACCATTTCGTCAAGCGAAGGCGTAATCAAACCACTTAAGCCAATTATATCCACATTATGTTCAACGGCAGCATCCAAGATTTTATCGGCTGCTACCATCACGCCAAGGTCAATGATTTCGAAGTTATTACAAGCCAATACCACGCCTACAATGTTTTTTCCAATATCATGGACATCACCTTTTACAGTCGCCATCAGTATTTTACCATTGTTCTTCGCCGTATTTCCTGTTCTAAGTTTTTCTTCTTCTAGGTAAGGAAGTAGATAAGCTACGGCCTTTTTCATTACTCTAGCAGATTTGACCACCTGTGGCAAAAACATTTTACCAGAACCGAACAAATCGCCGACCACATTCATTCCATCCATTAATGGACCTTCTATAACCTGTAGCGGAGATGGAAAAGAAGCCCTTGCTTCTTCTGTGTCTTCTTCAATAAACTCTACCACACCACGTACCAATGCATGTTCAATTCTCTTTGCAACGGGTAAGCTACGCCACTCTTGAATGGCTTTTTCGGTTTCCACATTGGTGCCTTTCAGAGATTCCGCTATATCTAAAAGTCTTTCTGTTGCGTCGTCTTTTCTATTTAAAAGGACATCTTCAACGGCTTCTAGAAGGTCTTTAGGAATGTTATCATAAATATCCAGCAAGGCTGGGTTTACAATTCCCATATCCATACCCACCTTGGTAGCATGGTATAAAAAAGCGGAATGAATGGCTTCCCTTACCTTATCATTTCCTCTAAAAGAGAAAGAAACATTACTTACACCACCGCTCACATGAGCATGAGGTAAGTTTTCTGTCACCCATTTTGTTCCTTCAAAAAATGAAATGGCGTTAATTCTATGTTCTTCTATTCCTGTAGCTACAGGAAATATATTTAAGTCAAAAATGATGTCTTCTGCAGGGAAACACACTTTGTTTACCAAAACGTCGTAAGAACGCTTCGCAATCTCTATTCTTCTTTCAGTGGTATCTGCCTGGCCATCTTCATCAAAAGCCATGACGATAACGGCTGCCCCAAAGTTTTTACAAATGGTGGCTTGACGCACAAACTCTTCTTCTCCACCTTTAAGAGAGATAGAGTTGACAATTCCTTTTCCTTGAATACATTTTAATCCGGCCTCAATGATTTCCCACTTAGAGGAATCCACCATGACAGGAATTCTTGAAATATCAGGTTCAGAAGCCATCAGGTTCAAGAAAGTAGTCATACTTTCTACACCGTCTAGCATACCTTCGTCCATATTGACGTCAATCACATTGGCACCACCTTCCACTTGGTCTAAAGCCACAGAAAGAGCCTCCTCAAATTTCTCTGTTTTTATAAGACGTAAGAATTTCTTTGAACCCGTTACGTTGGTTCTTTCACCTACATTGACAAATCCCAATTCCTTGGTCAATGTCATAGGTTCTAAACCACTTAGTCTTAATAATTGCTCTGGATGTGACTTTTTTCGTGGCTTATATTCGGCGGCTATTCTGGCAAATTCGGCAATGTGTTCTGGTGTCGTTCCGCAGCAGCCTCCTAAAATATTGACATACCCTTCTTCTAAAAACTCACGAACCTGCTCTCCCATAAATTCAGGAGACTCATCATAGGCACCCATTTCGTTTGGTAAACCAGCATTAGGATATACACTTACGTAACAAGAAGCCACTCTTGACATTTCAGCCAAATATGGTTTCATAGCTCTGGCTCCAAGAGCACAGTTTAGGCCTATGGCCAATAATTCGCCATGTTTTAAAGAGTTATAGAAAGCTTCTGTGGTTTGTCCTGTTAAGGTTCTACCAGATTGGTCTGTGATGGTTCCCGATATCATGATAGGAATATCAAAGTCAGGATCTGTTTTTCGCTTTTCAGCAATCACCAATTTAGCCGCATAAATAGACGCCTTACTGTTCAAAGTATCCGTTGAAGTCTCCATGATCAACAAGTCTGCTCCACCCTCAATAAGTGATTCGGCTTGTTCTTTGAAGCAGTTGACCAACTGGTCAAAAGTAATGGCTCTGAAGCCTGGATTGTTTACATCAGGAGAAAGGGAAGCGAGTTTGGTTGTTGGCCCCATAGAACCACCTACAAATCTAGGTTTGTTAGGATTTTTGGCGGTATACTCATCACATGCTCTACGAGCTAAAACGGCACTTTCATAATTTATCTCCTTAACCAAGTGCTCCATTTTATAGTCTTCCATAGAGACCCAGTTGGCACTGAAAGTGTTCGTTTCAATGATATCTGCTCCGGCCTCGAGGTATTCCTTATGAATGGCAGAGATAATATCTGGTCGAGTCAAAGAAAGTAAATCATTATTTCCTTTAACATCATGTGGGAAATCTTTGAATCTTTCGCCACGATAATCTTCATCGGTCAGCTTGTAACGCTGAATCATGGTACCCATGGCACCATCTAAAATGAGTATTCTTTTGGCAAGTTCTTTCTGTATGTTGGGCATTTGTTGACCTTTACTGTTCTTTAAACTATTCTTGTCAAAGTAAAGCTGTGAAGTTTACCGTCGGGAACAATCCTCGAATAACTAAACGTATCACAGACCAAGCAGACTTTGACATCCTAAAACTGCTTTTAATCAGTTCTTCTATTGAGCTACGCAAAGATAATATAAAAGATAAAAAACGAAGTGATTTTGACATAGAATAGATAAATTATCTGTCAAATATTGCTTTTCGGTGTTGAATTATCTAAAATTGAGCAAAATATAAGCTTATGACTAAATTTGATCAGACCGATAAAGATATTTTAATGTATTTGCAGCAAGATGCAAAACTTACGACAAAGGAACTGGCCGGAAGACTTAATTTATCTCCTACACCTGTTTATGAACGCGTAAAACGTCTGGAGAATGACGGCGTTATTAAGAAGTATGTAGCCCTTGTTGACCGCGAAAAAGTAGGAAAAGACCTGATGGTACTGTGCAATATTCGATTGAAGGAACACGAGCAAATAGCAGGAGCAAAGTTTGTCAAACAAATTATAGAATTACCAGAGGTGGTAGAATGCCTTAATATCTCGGGCGATTATGATTTCCTTATTAAAGTAGTGGTTAATGATATGAGGGAGTATCAAAGCTTCATCATGAATAAACTGGCCTCGCTTGAAAACATAGGAAGTACGCAAAGCATTTTTGTGATGGGCGAGATTAAGAACGATAATCGTTTTTTGCCGGATTGAGATGAGTTAGGCCTTAAATCCCTGTCTGCCGACTTCTCCTCCGTTAGGAGGAAAGACAGTCATGTTAATCCATATTATATAAGCTAAGAGAAGAGTCCTCCATCTCACGCATCCGTTTCGCATCTTCATCAGATTTGTCTTTATATCCGCAAAGATGAAGTACGCCATGGGCTAAAACTCTTCTTAATTCGATGTCAAAAGTGGTTTTGAAGCTTTCTGCGTTTTCTTTGACTCGGTCGATGCTGATGAAGATGTCACTTTCAATTACGCCCTCTTCTTCTGAATTATCAAAAGTGATGATGTCTGTATAGGTGTCATGATTGAGGTATTCCAAGTTGATTTTATGAAGACCCTCATCTGACAGAAAGATGTAATTCAAATCTTGAACCTTGAAACCTTCTTTCTTGGCAATTGACTTTAACCAAGATTTGACTTTAAGCTTACCTTTTAAGTCAAATTTGATGTCCTGCGATTGAAATGTTATCATTTCAGTAAAGCTTTAAGTGTGTTTTTATCAACGGTGAGTAAACCGACTTTAGGAAGTCTTCCGGTTAGTTCACGCCAGTTTTTATCTTCCAAATAAATTTCCTGAAGCATTTTAGTGGCTTTAATGGTTTCTCCATTATTTGCTAGTGTAATGGCCGTCCAATATTTCATTTCTAAGTTTTCTGGAAACATTTGCATGGCAGCATTGTATGCGTTCATGGCTTTTTCCATTTCATTTACTTCTACCATTAAGTCGCCCTCGTTCATGAATTCATAGGCTCGCTGCACTTTAAGCAAGCGACCTATTTCTTTAATAGGATCATCATGGTCGTCTACACGTAAATCGACAACAAAATCATCATTCCATGGCTCATCACTGGTTTTAGTTTTGACGACTCTAATAGCTGCAGATTGTTTACCACGAATGTCACCCCCGGCCGCCTGAGCTGCCTTAAGAGCTTCTAAAACTCTTTCGGCTAATGGTAAGTCGGGATGGGCTTCAAATGCCTTTGACATAGCTTGAGGTACCGTATTATTTAGCATCATATTAGACTGAACACTATAATTCTGTCCTTTAATATGTCCGGCATAATCCACACATTTATTGCCAGTATGCACAGATATAACACCATCAGCATCAATTATAGCTACCTGTCTAACTTCTCTTCCTTCATCATCCGAGAGGAGCGTATTTAAAGCTTCTTCCGCATTTTTACCTGATTTGATCATCTCTAGGCCTCTAATTCCGAACGACTTGTTGACAAAAGATTGCGTAGCTACCACGCCTATACCAGACTTTGCCCAAGCGACAACATTACCTACAGAAAACCAATGGCTTTGAACGGCAACAGCCATTTCTCCAGCCTCTTTGTCAATGGCAACAATAGAGAACGTATGAGCCAATCCGTCATTTTGTTTGAAAAACTGGGCATGCAGCAAAAAGGGAAAGGTGAGCAGGAAAATTAGTTTTTTCATAAACCCAATTTATAAACAAAATGGAAAATAAAGCCTATTCCAATCCCTAAAAAGGCTCCCAGTGCCACTTCTGGAATGGTATGCCGCTTAAGATGTAGCCTAGAATAACCTATCATAATTGCAAACAAATACATGGTAAATGCGGCAGATGTCTCTACCTGTATCATCATAGTTGCTAAAAGAAAGGAAAAAGAAGTATGCAGTGATACTTTGATTTTCTTATTTATAAAGTAGGAGGAGAGCGACAATAGAAAAACAGGAATAATACCACATTTGATTAGCCATGTACTGTCTGCATAAAATAAATAGCCCATGAAAAGGACCAAAAGAACTATGGAAAAGATATATAAGCTATTTCGCTTTTTCTGATTGGAAACATCAAAATTTTCGTAATCACCTTTTCTCATTTTATAAACTAAAAAGGCAACCAAGGGAAGGACGCATCCTATAATTAGGGTCAGCGTCAACTTCCAAGCCCTCTCGGTATGAAACTCTTTAAAATTAACATAAATAGCCGCCATACTCCCCAGTAGAATGGGATGACCAATGCTAGAGATAAGATGGGAGATGAAATTCTCGGCTTTTTGCTTCATTTAATGCGGTAATTTATTTCTGAACTTTCCGTAAATCCAAACGCCTACTAAAGCAGAAAGTAAGGTGACAAAAGTTGTTAAAAACCCAGCTCCAATTTGAGCATAGATAGGGCCAGGACACGCACCTGTAAGGGCCCATCCTAAACCAAAAAGAAAACCACCGATTATCTGTCCTTTTGAAAATGTTTTTGGCACTATAGAAATATCTCCACCTTCAATAGTTTTGATTTTTAACTTCTTCAAGATGAGAATAGAAATGATGCCTGTAATTATGGCGGAACCTATGACACCGTACATGTGAAAACTCTGAAACCGGAACATTTCCTGGATTCTAAACCAAGAAACCACTTCACTTTTAATAAGCACAGCTCCAAAAAGTAGTCCGCCTAGAATATATTTGAAATTAGATAAGGGAGAATTAGTGGCTGTATTAATATCTTTTGCCATGTTTTAAAACAATTTGAAGATGATAGGGAAAATAATGTGGGTGGTGAAAATACCGCCGAGCATAAAGAAAATAGTAGCAACCAATGAGGGCCATTGCAGATTAGAAATACCCATAATAGCATGTCCAGAAGTACAGCCTCCAGCGTATCTTGTTCCAAAACCAACTAAAAAGCCACCTATGATTATAAAAAACAGCCCCTTCAGGTTAGTTAAACTATTAAAATTGAATATATCGGCTGGTAATAAACCATTAAAATTAGTAACTCCAAGAGCCTTAAGGTCAGCGATGGTTTGAGGATTTAAATCCACATTGGCTCCATTACTCATGAAGTTTGTGGCTATAAATGAACCTAATATGACACCTCCTACAAAATAAAATAGCCATTGTTCTTTTTTCCAATCATATTGAAAAAATGGAATTTTACTTGGTAAAATGGCAGCACAGGCATGTTGTAAACTGCTGGAGATACCAAAAGACTTATTTCCAAAGATAAGAAGGAGTGGTACGGTTAATCCAATAAGTGGGCCCGCTACGTACCATGGCCATGGTTGTTTTAAAAATTCTATCATTTTGTATTTTCGACTTGAAAAATGAAAACCCTAAAGGAATAACATTAGTTCAGAGAAAAAATATTGCCTATAACTAAGAATTTTAGAAAATAACCCATTGAATTTAAACCATGTTACTAGCTTAGGGGTCATACAGGAAATTATGAAAATAACCATATACGCTTTTCTACTTTTTATGGCTTTCGGCTGTCATAAAGATGCTGACGTAGTGCCCGATGGAAAAGGAGATATCCAGATAAGAATTTGGAATGGATCTTCATGGGCTTTAGACGATGTTTTCGTTGACACCAGTGGCGGTCAAAACGATTTTGGTAATTTGAATTCTAATAGACGTTCAGAATATAAAAGGTTTAGCTCCGCTTACAGATATGCTTTTGTTTCTTTCAAAATCGATGGAAAAGCGTATACGATACAGCCAACC
>NZ_JBSRVI010000010.1:0-52488 GCF_055134445.1 Arcticibacterium sp. | reverse complement strand
GATTTAAAATAAAATGGCTCCGTAGTTCTCCCGATAGCTATCGGGAGATAGAAAGGGTTCACCGCCCGTTCGGTATACGGTTTACTCGGTGAAGGATTTAAAATAAAATGGCTCCGTAGTTCTCCCGATAGCTATCGGGAGATAGAAAGGGTTCACCGCCCGTTCGGTATACGGTTTACTCGGTGAAGGATTTAAAATAAAATGGCTCCGTAGTTCAATGGATAGAATGAGGGTTTCCGGTACCCTTGATGAGCGTTCGATTCGCTCCGGAGCCACTACAAAATCAAGCATTATCAACTAGAACGCATTTACAAACTCAATAATGGTGTCTCGATGAGTACACCAAATCCAATTAAAACCCATCTCTGCATGAAACCCATTGACTGGTTTCTTTATAATTAGGGCTTAGCATTGTCTTCTTTTTCTATTGAATAGCTATCATCAAATTGTTGGCGAGCATTGCAATGATTAACCTTGCGTAAAACTCCACCCTTCTTAGAAAGGCCGTGTTTCATTTAGAATCCCATTGAAACAAAATTTTCATCCATGTGAAGCACTATGCCAGAGAAAACAATGAAGTTCATTCAAATTTTACATTGTCGCGAAATCCATACAGAATAAGGCAAAATCTGTCGTCATGTCACGACAACTCAGGCAAGACTCATCAAGATGATTTGTTCAGTATGCTCCATTAGGAGAGTAAAAATGGTTGATACCTATTAATTTTAATAAAGAAAACCTGTCTTCTTCACTGACCTTTGGGACGAAAGGAATAAGCTAACGGATATAAAAACAGCTATTTATTACATACAAGTGTACCATTCAACGCTTTGGTTTTTTGATAATGCTACCCAAATCATCCAAGGACATATTGTATTTAAAACCTATCTTCTTTAACAAACCCGTTCATTCTTTTGAAAGATCCAAGGGCATTTATTACGCAGGAATAATCACCTCTATGGCATCGGGAATCAACATTGCTTTAATTTCATTTACTTTTCCAATATATTCTCCATCGACTTGGAAATGCACTTTTTTGACTGACCGTATCCATAAATCATGCGTTTGGAAGACCTCTGTTTTTGAAGAATCAAACGCTCTATGCGTAAAAACCATTTTTAGTACTTCTAGAATCGAAACTTTTTTCACCACTATAACTTCAAACAACGCATCATCTAACTTCCCCACTGGGTTTATTATTGCACCACTACCATATTGCGTAGCATTGGCTATTACTATCATTTCGGCATGTAGTTTAATGGTCTTCTTATCAATTTCCATAACAACTTCCATCTTAGGGTTTTGGAATAAAACGTTTAAACTAACCATAAAATAACCCCACTTACCTCGTTTATTACGAAAATTGAATTTCTTCATGGCATAGGCATTTAGGCCAATATCACTTAGGTGAATACATATTTGATTATTGATATTGGTCAAGTGTATTTTACGGGTAATCCCTTGCAATATTACATCTAAATTCAATTTTGGGTTTTCTGAAATACCTAATTCACTTGCCATGCCATTGGCCGAACCAGCGGGAATAATCCCCAATGGTATGTTTGAATATATCAGACATTCTGCTACTAATTTTATTGTGCCATCTCCTCCTACAGCAATGATTCGCTGTGGCGAAAAAGTGTATATTAATTCTTTGATTGACGTTACTGTACAGTCTTTAGTGAGGTAATGTATTGCATAAAAATGAGGTGACTTTTTAAAATATGTCTTTATCTCCAATGACCAGTCGGTGTTCTTATTTCCTGAAAAAGGATTGACAATAAAAAGTAGTTTGAGAACCAGATTTTCATTCATATAATAAATTCTAATAAGCACTCAGAGTTTAGTAAATTGCTTAAATGGAATGGGAAAACGAAAATTTTACAGCCACAGTAAAAGTCTATCATGGCTATGGACATACCCATAATTTGATTGTTTATGGTCATATTTTAGCTGGAAAAGGTCTTAGCAAAAGTAAGTTTTCTAATAATGTATTTTCTAATATTTCCCATTTAGTGAAGTTGTTTCTTGTAAAGCCACTTCCTTATGTAAAAGTACAATTAGACTGGCAAAACGAACACTTTTTTAGCCTTACTGAAAATGATGGTTTTTTTAAATTTGAATGGCAATCCTCTAAAGAAGTAGCTGCAGGTTGGCATTTGATAAAAGTGCATTTATTAAATCCTCAAAACCAAATCATTGAAACGGGACAAGGTAAAATTTTCGTACCAAATTCTACCCAATACGGTTTCATTTCAGACATTGACGACACCGTTCTTGTATCACATTCGGCTACTACTGGCAAAAAGCTTAGTGTGATGTTTACCAAGAATCCACGTAGCCGAAAAACATTTGCCGATGTCGTGAAATTTTATCAATTGCTTTCATTGGCACACACTGAAGTCAAAAACCCCAATCCTTTTTTTTATGTTTCAAGCAGTGAATGGAATTTATATGATGATTTGAATGCGTTTTTCAAGCATAATGAACTCCCCAAAGGGGCATTTCTATTAAACAAAATCAAAAAATGGTATCAATTGTTCAAAACAGGAACTGGTAAACACCAGAGAAAACTGCTTCAGGTAACTCGAATATTAGATTCATTTCCAAAACAGAGATTTGTTCTTTTGGGCGATAATTCGCAAAGTGACCCAGAAATCTATTCGTCCATAGCAAACAAATATCCCAAACAGATTGCATGTATCTATTTTAGAAATATCAGCCTCAAAAAGGAACGCTCGACTTTAAACTTAATAGACTCAATAAAAGAAAAGTCCATTCATACATACCTGTTTAAACATACCGACGAGGCTATATTACATGCAAAAGGAATTGGATTGATTACTTGATTATTTCTCCCAAAGACTCCTAAACTTACGTTTTAACTTCTTAACAAAACTAGTATCAGACACTTCGAATTCTAGCTCCCCAACCAAAAAACTATATGGTTTTAGTTGCTCAATGTGGTCGCCAACGATTTTGAAAATTGCTAAGAGCGGAATTGCCAATAAAATACCTGGAATACCCCAAACCAATTCACCTAAAACCAGAGCTATAATAGTAAATAAAGGATTTATTTTCACTTGACGTCCTAATATTAATGGCTCCAAAACCCAACCTTGAAATAACTGCACACTAGCGTAAATAATTACGATTCCACCCAAAGTTGATGGGCTAGCTCCGTGCAAAGCCGCTACCAAAAGTGTAAGTGCACTGCCTGTAAGGTTACCTACGTAGGGAATAATTTCTAATAATCCGCATAGAATTGCGAAGAAAATAGCATTTTTTATACCCAGAAAACTAAATCCAATGCCATACATGAACCATAAACAAACTATCATTTTTGAAAGGCCGAGCAAATATTGCTGTGAAACATTGGTGGCACTCGTAAGGATTTGTGCCATTTCAGCTTGTTGTGAAGGCGAAACCAGACGTATAAAAAATTGCTTGATGTGTTTTCGTGAATAGAGCAGAAACAAAAAATATGTAATTATCAATACAAAAAAGGAGATCATTGAGCTCAAAGAGCCGATTGTCAACTGCATGATACTAGCCAGCGAAGGCTGCTCTCCTTCGAGCATTTTTGACTGCTTTGCTAAAGAAATTCCTAAATTACTGAAAATGTATTGTTGTATACTGGTACCGACTTCAATGGCCTTTTGTTTGATAATACCAACGTCCTTGATTAGTCCCGAAATCTGCCAGCCAAGCAGTGAAACCAAAATGGCGACAATTAAAACAAGTAGCAAAAAAGCAAAAAAAGAAGAAACGCCTCTTGAAAACCCTCTCTTTTCTAACCAATTGCAAAAAGGCAAAAACACTGTTGCTAAAATACCTCCTATTAAGAGTGGCATCAAGAACGTTTTCGCATAGTATAAACCCGCCACAACCAAAAAGATAAGTACTATTTTTTTTATGGCGGAATTTGTCGTGACTATCATTGCTTTACTGTTTCTCCAAAAATTTCGTCAGCCAATTTTTCGTCCAAATCATAAATGTCTTTTCTGAAATTCAATGCTCCGGTGTTATCAACCCATGAAGTAAAATAGGCAATATAAACTGGCACAGTTGGGCTTACTTTTATACTCGTTTCGTTATTGGTTTTGAGTATATTATCAACTTTTGATTCACTCCATTCTGTTTCATTTCTAAGCAAATAAAGGGCTAACTTATGCGGCTCTGCAACCCTAATACAACCATGGCTAAAAGCCCTGCTGGACTCATTAAATAAACTTTTAGAGGGTGTATCATGTAAATAAATGCTGAAGTTATTGGGAAACAAAAACTTGATTTTACCTAAGGCATTGTTCTCACCAGGCTTTTGACGAAAATTATACGGAACATTTCCACTGTATTTATTCCAATTAATATTGTTTGCATCTACCACTGTATTTCCTGATAAAACCTCCATATTATTCCTAACTAAATATCCAGCGTTCTTCTTAAGCTTTGGCAAAATTTCATTCCGAACAATGCTAGTAGGCACCCCCCAGTAAGGGTTTAATACAATTCGAGAAATGTTACCCTTGAAAATATTCGTTTTATGTATGTCCTTTCCAACCACTACATTCATTTGCCAAACTTGCTTTTGATTTTCAAAAATGTGTAGCCTAAATTCTGGTATATTCACTAGCAAATATTCATTTTCAATTTCAACAGGTACCCAACGAAGGCGTTCCATATTGACCATTATTTGTTTTATTCGCTGTTCTATGGGTACGTTAAACTCAACTAAAGTTGCAGCATTTATTTTTCCGTTTTCCACTAAACCCATACGATGTTGAAAACGTTTCAGGGCGGTTTCCAATGAATCGGTGAAAATATTTGAGTTCTCTTTTTCTGCTAAATCACCCGTCAAAAACAAGTGCTTTTTAGCACTAGATATACAAGCATTACTGTCGCCGATTGCCAATAATTTTGCGTCAGTTTCAACCATTGGCAAGCCCCCCTTTTTCTGAATTTCTCGGTAATTTATTAACTTAGCTTTGAGTAAAATATAATACTGATTGACAGGCTCTTGCACTTTCTCACCTCTAGTAAATGATACCAGTGAATCGAGTAAAGTTTGGTAGTTTTTCTTTTTGCTAGGAATAAACCATTCGAGGTCGAATGGGTCCGCTATCGTACCACTAAATGTTTTATAGGCATAGTTGAAAAATGTGGTCGTAAGCATCAATTCTAACTGATAAATATTTTTCTCTTGTGAGAGGAATAGTTTCTCGTCAGTTTGCGAAAGCATCATTAAGCTATCCAAAGTACCATTTACCAATACCTTATCTTCAAACTCTTGAATATGACTTAGTAGTTGGCTAAAAAAGTTAGGAGCTGCATTGGTCATCCCTTTTTCGTTGAACCATGCCAATTGATAGTTTCTGCGGTTATAAAACGCCCTTACTTCATTTTGAATGGAGTCGTTAGCAGAAAAATTCTTAAAGAATGAATCAATCTCCAAACTATCCGTTTTTAAATCAGTAAAATTTTGATCTGAATAGACACTTTGGTCAGCCAAAATTGCCTTCCTTTTCTTTTTAACAGATTTGACAATAAAAAAAGTAGCAATGAGGGCACAAATAACAAAAGCAAGGATGCCTAATTGAACCGGTCTTTTTTTAACTATGGATATAAAGTAAGCTTCCATTGGCAAGTACAGGTACTACCTGCGGAATAAGTTCTTGTGGCAAAGCTGGGCAGCCAAAACTGCGACCACAGCGTCCGTGTTGTTGAACAAAAGAGCTACTAACATAAGTAGCCCCGTGAATAATAATTTCTCGGCGACGGGCATTATCGTTAATGCCCTTTTCTAAGCCAAAGAGTAATAGGGCTGAACCGTGTTTTGGACTCTGTATTTCGTTACCCACCATGTAAAACCCTAAGCTACTTTGGTGAGATTCCATAATGTTAGAAAACGAATGAGCCATATTTTCGCCTGAATTTTTACCGTGAGCAACCAACGACGAAAAAAGTAATTTTTTCTCTTCAATATTGATTACAAAAAATCTTTCTACGCTTGAAGGCAGTGAAAAATCAACTATCGTTATGATTGATTTTGTTGGATGAAACTTTTCATAACCAAGCATTGCTTCTTTAAATGCATCATAATTAACAATGCCTGTGAGCTGACAATCCGCATAGATTGATTCTGATGTCTCAATAGCTACAACAGCTGGATTTTCTGTTGCTTTAAAAGAAGAAAAATTAAGAAGAAAATAAAGTAATTGAATGCCGATAAACATAATCTTAATGGAAGCGTTTTAATTGTAACAACAATAACCTAGTATACATTGCGGATAAGACTATTTATCTTTTGACGTGTGAAGCCCTAAAACTTATATCTCGATAAAGTCTTTTTCAAGATTTGATTACAGACCATTTAAAAAATGGCGAATTAACCAACGCCAGTATCTAAACGTTACGCTCTGATACCAACTAATAAACTTCCATTACCATATTCATTTACGTCTACGCCTCATCCTTTGTTGTACGAATCAAACTGATACCTGACAGGAAAAACAGAAAGCCAATTACGCCATAAATGATTGGTCCTTTTATAGCATTTACGCTGGACGAAGAGGAATTTACAAACAAAATTGAGGCATAGATAAGCCCTGCGATTCCCAAAACTGTAAGCAATGCTCCGAAGATTCTTTTAAGATTCATTTGTTTTTTTTTATTTAATGTCTGCTTCAAATTTACTTAGAAGATGTGATACTTTTTCAAAAGCCTACTTAAGTTTAAAACGGCATTAATTAACCTCTATCTTCCTCTAAATCGTTATGGTTATTCCGCCATTACTGTAATAATTATTTTCCTCATCTTTGCTCCCAATGCGTTCCTGATCGTCATCCAACTCCGATCCTGGAAATTCCTGTTTCTCGATATTCTGAGGAGAGGTCGCAGCCTAATGCGATTTCGTATATTCCATTACTAATTCTTGTAAAAACTGATAGTGATTTTCAAGGTTTTCGATGTTAATTTCACCTTCTTTTGATCTGTTTTCTGGCATCTCCATAATGTACTTCAATAACTCCGGAAATTTCTGAAGAATAGTAGTGGTAATGTTTATGATATTTTGTTCTAATTCTAATTTAGCTGTCATTTATCATTTTTTTTTAAACATTACATTTGGTATACGCATCCGCTAAAATCCACGCTTTATCTAAGAAGCCCTTATTGCATATTAGCAACATCTTTACAAAAAAACGATAGGTCGTTAGTTGGACTTATAACCTTCAAAAATTCTCCATTATAAATGGATTCTGAACGTCGGTGTATTATTTTCTGTTGATTTTGTCTTGTTACTACTTCATCGCGTGAAGGAATTTTGCTTCAGACAAAGCTCCGATATTAGTCATCAGAAGTATTACATATTTGAGTGTCAAAGTTATATAATTCACACGTTAGGTAAAACGGGTAATGTGTATCTATGATTCTTCCATATAGCGGTAGTTGGTGGCTAGGTATAAATCCAGCCGGTCATTCTTATTTCTAAAATCTCATTTGATTGAGGGTCAAAATCCAATTTAAGGCTCATAAAATGAGGCACTTGAAATCCCAGACTTCAAATCAAAAAACTTCGTTCAAATATATCAACAGGTTCGGTCTACTTTGAAGCTATAGCTAAATACAGAAGTGTAGTTTAGCACTACTCCAAAGCTTTTAAAAAAATATAATTAACAAAAAAGAGGTCGTCCATTTTATTATGGAGCGACCTCTTTTCTTTCAAATACTTCTATTTGGTTATTTTACTTGGTTTTTACTATTGAAATTGGAACACATAAAGAAACATTACAGCTGGAACAATTGTAAGGTGGTATTATGGAAATATCTGTTGCACATTTACTATTTTCATCCTTAATTGTGACACTAAATGAACCACTAGCAATACTAAAATTTCCGACTGGACCACTAGGTTGACCCACATTTAATCCCGTAAAGCTTAAGCCATTTCCTATAATTGAATAGGAGTTCCCTAATTTCCCAGTAGGGTTTATGTTAAAGTTGAACGTATCATCTGCTCCATCATTTTCTGTCCCATTATTATCACAAAGCGTTACAATGCTATGTACTGCCAGACTTTGATTCACTACAACATTGAAAGTGTCAATTGCGGTACAACCGCTTTCAAAAGTTGCAACCAATATATAATTACCACTATTTAATGCAGTGGCTGAATTTATACTTACTGTACTGTTAGACAGTAATGAACCGTTTGGTAGCGTCCATAAATAGCTCGTAATAGTTCCTGAACCAGAGGCTGTAAGGTTGATAGGACTTCCAGAACATAAGCTATCGGTTCCTGCAATGGTTACGTCTGTAGCAATACCACCAACTACAATAAAAGGACAACATAGGCCTGTAACACAGCCAGTTTCATTATCTATATCTACCGTATAGGAACCTTGGGTTGAAACGTTAAGCGTATTTGATGTAGCACCAACAATAGGAAGACCATTCAGATTCCATTGGTATGAAGTATATCCGGCTGCCACACTTAAAGTTATAGCATCTCCCCCACATATATCAAATGGAACACTTGAACAAGCTAGCCCAAAATCATCTTCATTAAGCTTGTTGTTACCTGGTGTAGAATCTATATCTGTTTGGTCTGCAGCTATTACTTCTGCAGCATTAGAAATCACGCCAGAACCCACCACTTTTACGGATATACTTAAGGTTACCGTATCAATAGTTGCCATCACATTTCCAATATCCCAGATGCCACTTATCGGGTCAAAAGTGGTTCCTGCGTATCCTATATGACTAACGTATTGCGTTTCTAAAGGTAATTGGTCTAAAACCTGAACTCCTGTGGCCGCAACACCAAGGTTTTCATTCACTAAAATAAGCGAGTATATAAGGGTATCACCCATAGCGGCTATTGATTTATTTACTGTTTTTTTCAGATTCAGATCTATGCTACAAGCAACGGGGTCACATGGGTTGTTAGGGTCACTCTCTGTTGCATCTACCCGTCCATTAAAGTTTTTGTCTTCAGCACCATCAGTGTATCCATCGTTATCTGTATCAGCATTAAGGGGATCTGTAGTGGAAGTGGGGTCGCTATCTGGTATGAAAACAGCAATATTTGTATATTTATTCGGTAAGGTAATGCCTACCTCAGTACCGTCTTGGATACCATCATTATCAGAATCAGCCAATAAAGGATTAGTGGCCGCAGACAAAGGAGAACTTGCAAAGATCTCTGCATAATCAGAAAGTCCGTCATCATCCGTGTCACCATCAAATGGATCGGTTAAATATACAGTGATTTCATCCGTATCTGGGATTAAGTCATTATCGTCATCTAAGTCGCAATCGTCTGGAATACCGTCTCCATCATTGTCTTGCAAATCATTTCCAGCACATTTATCTAAACAATCATAAACGCCATCTCCATCTGAGTCTAAAGCGGTGTAAGCATAATATACCTTCATAGTCGCCAATAAGCTAGCGGCAGCATTTACGGTAAGTCTAATTTCATCAAAGCTTTGTGCCGTTTTAAATGATACGGTTTGTATGGATGAATTGCTCAATACACTCGCAGTTACCAAAGCGTTGTTTGCAGTATACGACTGTTTTAAAACGCCTCCTAAATACGTTGTGATTTGAATACTTCCAAGAGCATTCAAGTCCAAAATCCCAGAAGATGGTGAAATGGCGAAACCGGCTTCGGTTCCTGCTGGTTTTGCAGCTCCAGTTTTAACAGATATAGAGCCACTAACACCTAAGCCAACCGTCTGATTAATAGTGGCAAAAAGTGTGGTATCATTGTTTATGACATTAGATTGATTGTCGACAGAGCATAGCAGACAAATACCACTAATTCCTGTTCTACCACTAACAATACTCGCTCCAGATGATGCTTTTGCAGCCACAATACAGTTGCTTGGGCAGCTAACAGGTTCTTCATAGGCATAATAAACCCGGAGGTTAGTTAATAATGATAAAGTCCCATCCACCGTAATCTGAATCTCATCAAAATCAGAAGTAGCTATTATTCCAACTCTTTGAAGACCAGACGAACCACTTAACAAACCCAATGAAACTAATCCGCTGCCCGTGGTTCCCGTTTGAACCAGTACATTGTTTTTATAGAGTTTAATACTTAGTGCAGACAAAACATCAGCACTCAGGATTCCCCCAGTAGTTTGGATTACAAAACCAGCTTTATTTCCAGACGGGTAGAGATGAACAGAGTCTTTGATAGACAAAGCAGTGCCGTCACCTAATAATGCCACTCCCGTTTGCATTTCGGCATAATTACTCAAGTTCCCATCCACAGAATTATTCGCTGATGGCACCCCACCTAAGAGATTAATTCCGGCAGTTCTTGCTTGATTGATAAATACTCCAGCTCCTACTATTGGATCTGTACATATTCCATTGGTTTCAGATATCTGACCATAGACGGAAGCTGAAAGAAAAATTAAAAAAAGATAACCAAATTTGAGGTTTCTTATCATGGCATTTAAAGTTTTATTGTGAAGACAGGAATCACAATTCACATGCCTTTTAAGTGCCATACACTAAAAGAAGAACTAACGGAATATTTAAAAGAACAATAGGACAATTTAATTACCTTAATTAGGAAAAGACTGACCTACCTCAAGCTAATCTATTCATCGTAAACAAAATAGAAAACCTAAATCTTTCCCTTCAAATTACAAGAATGGTATATGCATGTACTTTTAGGTCATTATGTAACTTATAAGGTCTATTGAATCACAAATAATATAGACAATTTGCCTTTGTATATTGCCTTATTTTCACTTCATTAGGCATTAGATATACGCCCTAGCTTTGTTTTAGCTAGAACCATGAAAACCATAATACGCCGTTTAAACTTACATGACACATTATAATATTAATGCGAAAGACCCTTCGACATTCTGGAAAGATATTTTGCAATACAATGAAGTCTCTTCAACTTCGAATGAATTTGAATTAGACGAAAAAACTGGATTAGGAAGTTATCGTTTTAAAAAAATAGACGCTAACATTCAATATTTACAGTTTGATATTAAGCTAAATAAAGCTATCAAGTTCAACTTCTATCAGACAGAACATGCCAAGAATTATAAATTATTATTATTCCAAAAAGGGTCATCAAATTCTGTTAGATTTCTAAACGCTAAAGAGCAGGAGAATTCTGTAAATGAATCTATGCTAAACCCTGGGGGTGAAAATGATAAAACCACGATTTCATGTCACCTACTATCACAGTTTAGTGACATACCTAATTTTATTATCCAAAAAGATGAACCCTGCATATTCCACTTATTATTTTTAAACCAAAATGTGCTAGACAAAATGCTACCTGACAATGCCAATCTTAACTTTCAGGAGCCTTTGTTTAATAAACGGAGACCATCTGAAATAATTGGCCTTAATAAGGTTGTATGCATTGATAAACTGTTTGAAACCCTTAATACTTTTCATGACCAATCCCACTGCAATAAATTTGACAAACTCGGAGACTTCCTAAAGATGCTTGGAGATTATTTCTTCGTGATTAAATACCTTAAAGAATCTCCTTGCCAAAAAGCTTCAACAATTCACGACAAAGACTTCAATAAATTAATACTTATAGAACGAAAGCTTAACCAAACTCTAAATTCAAGCTCCCCTTCTTTAAAAAACCTATCAGAAGAATTTGGAATATCTAAAACGAAAATGTGCTTGGAATTTAAAAATTTCTATGGAAAAGCTATCCTCTGTTATTACAATGATTTAAAGTTAAATTTAGCAAAAGAACTACTGACAACCACTAACCATAGCATGAAGGAAATATCCAATCAACTTTCCTTTTCAAGCCAAAGTAATTGCAATAAATGGTTCAAAAAATATACAGGAATACCCCCAAAACTTTTCAGAAAGGGTGATAAGCTATAATTAGTGAGATTTAGTACAGCCATTTAGAATAAACGGATTGGAGCTCTTGCACCATTTTCTGCCGTGAACGCTGCTTTATACATTTATGCCTATTAAAACAGGATGAATTCTTGATTTTATGGATTCTATAATGCGAAACAAAGCTTTAACTCAAAAAGACTTAAGAGTTCCATTATTCCATTTCGGTTAAAACAAAAAAACAGTAGAGTCTTAATAACTCTACTGTAATTCATATACCAACTATAACACAGCCTACTCCTTTAATTTAGGAATTTGTAATACGAAATAAATAACATCAATTTCTTAACCCAAGACTTATCCATTCCTAGGTTTTAAATATAAAGCTTACTGCTTTTTAGCAATTCTTGTTAATTGGTTCGGAACTTCCTTTACCGTGGCCAAATGAACCTCCGCTATTTTCTTTAATCTATTTACAATATCTTGATTCTCTGATGCAATATCTATCTTCTCCGACGGGTCTGTAAGTACATTAAACAAAGTAGGTTTATCCAATTCTTCTATTTTAGGCGGATATCCTACGGGATTATTTGATAAAAAGTAAAGTTTATGAGCCCCTTTCCTTACTGCAAAAAGTCGTGTTCCATGATAATAAAACATCTCATCGCGTGGGGTTTTGTCTTCTCCACGTAGCACTGGAGAGAGATCATATCCATCTAAAATACGGTCTTTGGGTACGTCAATTCCGGCTAAACTGCATATGGTAGGCAATACATCTAAGGTGCTTCCCATTTTTGAGACTATTCCCGATTTTACATCTTTACCCCAAATGACACAAGGTACTCTTTGGCCACCTTCATAGCTCGTACCCTTTCCGCCATACAATAAACCCGCAGAACCACCATTTTCTCCGAAAACAAGCCAAGGACCATTATCCGTCGTAAAAATAACATAGGTATTATCATCTAGACCCTCTGATTTTAAGGTTTCAAAAATCTGCCCTACGCTCCAATCTATTTCTTGTATAACATCTCCGTATAGTCCTCTTTCACTTGTGCCAGTAAAATTAGTATTACTGAATAATGGGATATGCGGCATATTATGAGCCATATATAAGAAAAAAGGCTTCTTCTTATGCTCTTTAATAAACTTGATCGATTCTTCTGTGTAACGCTGCGTCAATGTACTTTGATTTGCAGGTCTTTCTATTTCTGTTTCATTTCTTAGAATTGGCACATTAAACCCATGACTATCTGGATTTGTCTTTTGATTTCTGTCATACTTAAAGGCTGGATTTCGGTCCATGTCATTTGAATATGGAATACCGAAATAGTAATCAAAGCCATTTGAAGTAGGCAAATATTCTGGTAAATGTCCTAAATGCCATTTACCAACACAGGCTGTGCTATAGTTTTTCTTCTTCAGCATTTCTGCAATAGTTAGCTCATCCGCGGGTATTCCACCTTCCGAATCTGGGAAAAACACACGTCTACTATCCGGACCTTCCATACCTGCTCTTACGGGCAAACGACCGCTCATAAGACCAAAACGTGAAGGTGTACAAACATTAGAAGCCACATAAAAGTTAGTCCATTTTTGTCCTTCGTATGCCATTCTATCAATATTGGGTGTCTTAATAGTGGGATGTCCAAAGCTGCTCAAGTCTCCATAACCCTGATCGTCAGTAAATATGACAATAAAATTAGGCTGACTTTTTTTTTGAGCGTGGCTCTCTTGAGTACTCAAGCCTATTATAGCGAATAGTATCCATTTCAATTTATTCATTTTAATTGGGTTTTTGCCAAGGTGTTTGACCACCTTTTTGTATATAAGTCAATAATAATTTATTCAATTCCCCAAGCTTTTTAGGTTCTTCACTAGCCAAGTTTCTCTTCTCGTAAGGGTCCTGATTTATGTGATACAGTTCTAAAGGTGAATACGGCGTATTTTGTAAAATTTTCCAACCTTGATAAATCAAGGCATGGTAATCATTTCCTCCATACTTTATTCCGCCTTCACGCCTAACAAAGTATACGGGTCTTTCCGAAAACGGTGCGATAGTTTCCAATAAAACCTGCTTAAAACTTTCGCCGTCCCAATTCCCTTTGTTTGAACCATTCGCTAAATCAACTAGTGTTGGAAAGATATCCATGGTCAATAATTGCTCATTAGAAACGGTTCCGTTCTTAATTTTTGCAGGCCATGTGGCAAAGGCTGGCACCCTTAAACCACCTTCAAACATACTTTGTTTTCCATCTCGATAAGGTAAATTATTAGCTAAGTCATCCAGATTTCCGCCATTGTCACTTACAAAAAAGATAAGTGTATTTTCGTATTGCCCTGTTTCTTTCAAACTTTTCACAACGCGTCCAATCCCATCATCTAGGTGCTCAATTAAAGCCACTAACTTTCCTCTTTTAGGATCCATCGAAGGCTCCCTAGCCATCACCTTGTTATACCATTCCTTTGGAGGCTGTACCGGAAAATGTGGTGCATTATATGCCAAATACAAAAAGAAAGGTTTTTCCTTATTGGCCGCTTTTTCTATAATGTCTATAGACCAGTCCGTAAAAACATCGGTGGCGTGTCCCACAGGAGTAACCACTTTATCGTCCTCACGCATAAAATTAATTCCATGGCGTTTATGGTCGTAATAGTCTTCCATCATATCTTCTAGCCAGCCATGAAAATAATCGAAGCCTTTTTGATTCGGTAAATTTGGTGACTCTAACCCTAGATTCCATTTTCCAACCATAGCAGTAGCATATCCATTTTCTTTTAATGCAGCGGGTAGAAGCTGAACATCGGGTTTTAGGTAACCCCAGTTATCCGCTTTAGGATATCTAATTAGGCCAGGTACACCCACAGCATCAGGATATTTCCCCGTCATTAATGATGCTCTCGTAGGTGAGCATACGGGAGAGTTAGCATAGAAATTGTCAAACCTCATTCCTGCCTTACATAGTGCATCGAGATTTGGCGTTTTTACATCCTTATTACCGTAGTAAGACACATCGTTATAGCCTAAATCATCCACCAGAATCAAAAGCACATTCGGCTTTTCACTTTGAGCGAAAGTAAGTTGGCTAAAAAAGAGCCCAATAATTAAAATGAGATTTGTTTTTTGCATGCTTAAAGTATGTTTTTACCAATTTGGGTTTTGTTCTAATCCTGGATTAAGAGAAATTTCACTAGCTGGAATAGGTAATAAATCATAATACTCTAAATACCCATTTGGGAATCTCGTTTCAATAACCCCTCCTAAATGATCTTTAATTACTAATGGATAAATTTCCTTAGCTAAATCCCATCTTTTGATGTCTGACCAGTAAAGCCCTTCAAGAGCAAACTCTATTCTACGCTCATGCCTTAATTTTTCTCTTGCTTCACTTTGTGAAAGACTGATTGAGATTCTAGTAATCTTCACGTCATCTCGCTCCGTCCTTACTTTATTAATTAATGCTAATGCTAGCGGAATATCCTTATTTAATTCAATGAGAGCTTCCGCTTTCGCCAAAAGCACATCAGCATAGCGTATCACTATATCATTAATTTCAGACTGTCCAGAGGTTGGTAAATTGGCCATATCATTCTCTCTGTATTTTCTACAACTAAGGTGCTTCAACCTATTACCTGGATGATTATACGCTCCGCCAGGATAAGTGTAATTTGGGAATTGGTAACCAAGAATAAAAGAGCCTGGAACAACGACTGTAAATCCTAATCTTGGGTCCCTATTCTCATATGGTTTGGACGCATTTACAGGAGAACCATCTATCGTTTCATAAGCATTCACCAAATTATCCGTAGGTACATAACGAGTTCCTCTTGTAAAGCTTCCGGTACCCGTACCACAATATTGATCATGAAATGAGCCTTGAGAATTCTCACCTCTGATGTATTGAATATCGAAAATCACTTCTTCATTATTCTCATTCTCTCTTTTAAATAAGCCCTCGTAACTTGGGAAGAGTGAGTATTTATTTAGAGCTTCTATTTGTTCCGTTACTTCCAGCACTTTATCATATTTATTTTGATACAAATAGGCTCTCATTTTCATGGCTAATGCTGCTCCTTTATCAGCCCTTCCTGCTTCAGGTGCTTTAACCGCCAAGTTGGCAATGGCTACATCGTAATCAGAAACGACTTGATTCCATGTCTCAGATAAAGTTGCCCGCTTTAAATTTTTCGCACCATCTGCCGATATTACTGAGGTAATAAGAGGGACTCCACCATAAGAATCTGCTAAAAGAGAATAGGCCAAACCTCTTAAGAAATGAGCTTCTCCTTCGTAAGTTTTACGGGCTTCTGCTGAAAGTTCTACTTTATCCAAATCCTTTAACAAGCTGTTTGCTCGAAAAATTATAGCGTAACATCTTGTCCATCTAAATGTTAGAATTTCACCATCGGAAGAAGATAATTGGCCAGAACCAATTTTAGCAATTGCTGTATTTCCCCAATTATAAGCATTGGGTGTAGCCCCGTCTAAAACACCAAAACCAAACAAGCCTTCATTATAAATAGCGTTTTCTTTCAGCAAAGAGTAAACTCCATTTAAGTCAAATTTGATGTCCTTTTCATTTTCTGGAAAGTTTGCTGAAGTAATTTTATCTTCCGGAAAAACGTCTAAATAACTGTCACTACAACCTAGGCAAACGGTAATTAAAAGTATATATATAGTTTTAAGTCTCATTGTATTAAAAGTTTAAGTTTACGCCAAGTGAAAGTATTCTAGGCACAGGGTACAGGTTTGATGACGAACTGAAAGTGCTCTTTTCTGGATCGTAACCATCATAGGCTCTACTGGCGATAGTCCATATGTTTTGTGCATTCAGATACAGATAAGCTTTCTCTAAGCCATATTTTGAAATGAAACTTTCAGGAAGTGTGTATCCCAACTGAGCATTTTTTACTTTTAGAAAGCTTCCGTTTACTATCCAAAAATCAGAGTCAGAATTATCCCAAGAATTATCAAATCTAGCCATTGGAATATCCGTATCTGTATTTTCAGGCGTCCATGAATCCAACCAACTTTTAGCAATTACTCTATTCTCAAAAGACAAGTTTGTGAAATTATTACGATTGAAAAGCTTTACCCCTGCTACACCTTGAAGTAAAATATTCAGGTCAAAACCTTTGTATTTAAAAGAGGGCGATACTCCAAAAGTAACTTTCGGAATAGTGTTTCCTAAAGATTGCTTATCTTGATAATCTAGTCTTCCGTCATTATTTAGATCTTGAAATTTTAAATTACCTGCTTGTGGCACAAAACCATTGGCAAACATATGCGTTTTAGCCTCTTCGTTAGACTGATAAATCCCCTCTACTTTATAACCGTAAAGTTCATTAAATGAGAAACCTTGTCTTATCAAGAATAACTGATCTGGAGAGCGTTCCGTACCGAAGTCTGTCACCAAATTCTTGATATAAGTAGCATTTAAACCCACATTGAATTTCAATTTATTAGGGTCGTAAACCTGGCTATAGTAGTTTAAGATCAGCTCAACCCCTTCATTCAACATCGCCCCTTTGTTTTCGAAAGGTGAGGTGAGTCCACCAAGTGTTAAGGGAATCGGTAATTGTACTAAAATATCGGTGGTGTTCTTTCTAAAGTAATCCGCCTCTAGGGTAAACTTGTTTTTCAATATTCCTACTTCAAGTCCAATGTCTAAAGTGGAGGTTTGCTCCCAAGTAATATTCTCATCTACCAAGTTAGTCACCGCGGCACCTGGAGCAAAGCTGCCACCATAATTATAGCTCAAAGAGTTGCTTTGACTTATGATAGTCAGATAGGGCGAGTAGCTATTAATATTCTGGTTACCCAGCCTACCCCACGATGCCCTTAGTTTCATATTCGAAATAAGATCTGATTGTGCTAAAAAAGGTTCTTCAGACAATCTCCAACCCGCTGAAAACCCTGGGAAATACCCCCATCTGCTTCCACTTTTAAAACGAGAAGAGCCATCTGCTCTAAAGTTGGCTTCAAAGAGGTATTTGTCCTCCAGAACATAGTTCAATCGTCCGAAATAGGAAAGAATTTTCAAACGATCCATATTTCCTGTCCCTTGAATACCCGAGGTACCCGCATCCACCTGCGTTAAACCCTCTTTTGGTGGGTTGTTTCTTCGAGCATATACCGACTGAATCTTATTATTCTCATTCTGGAAACCAGCCAAAACTTTAAAATCATGACGATTATTAAAGCTTTTGACATAGTTTAAAGTAGAATAAAGATTGGTTCTTACACCATACTCTACTCCGCGGTTCATTTCTAAACCCTCTCTGTTATAGTTCTTTGTAATGGTCTCTTGCCCTGAATCTGTATAACCAAACACGCTAGAATTGTATCTGTCTATAAGGTTCCAGGTTCCGTTTAGTGCGTATGTCGTTTTTAAAACCAGATCTTTGGCTAAAGTTAGTTCCGCTGTGGCATTGGCAGTAAGCAAGTTATTTTGCGTAGTAGTTCGACCATTGGCTGCATCAATTAGTGGGTTTCTATTATCATAAAGCAAAGCCCCATTTTGATTATAAACCTCTACAGAGCCATAATCTCCATCACGATTATACGGTGCAATAAAGGGTGCCGCACCAGAAAGCATATCAAAAACACGCCCTAATGAGCCATAAGTAATATCCGCATATGGTTCTTTTGAATTTCTATTAATGTAGCCTAATCGACCACCTAATTTAAACCAGTCGTTAATTCGTGATTCCACATTTGCTCGAATCCCGTAACGTTGAGACTCCGTATTGGGCACCAGACCTTTCTGATTAAGATGATTAAAGGACAAAAAGGTGGATGTTTGCTCCGAGCCACCTGTGATAGACACGTTATTTTGCTGAATCAAAGCATTGTCAAACAATTCCTTAAACCAGTCTGTGTTTGGGTATTTAAATTTATCCGTACCTGTGCGATATTGATTTATTAAATCTTGAGGATAAAGCTCACTAGAGCCGCCATTAACCAAGGCGGCATTGGTCAAATCCATGTTTTCAACACTATTATTAATGGTATTATAGTGCCTTCCTAAGGATTGCACGCCCACATAAGAGTTTACCGAGACCCTCATCTTCTCTCTATTCACTCCAATTTTAGTGGTTACCAATACCACACCATTTGCAGCCTTTGAACCATAAATGGCGGCACTCGCAGCATCTTTAAGTACTGAAATAGATTGGATATCCGATGGGTTTATCTGATCAAAAGAACCCTCCACACCATCAATTAGAATCAAAGGATTGGAATTATTCAAAGTTCCCCATCCACGAATTCTAATTTGGGCATCATCTCCGCCTGGTTTTCCAGAATTTTGACTCACCCAAACTCCAGACGCCGTTCCACCCAAAGCTTGTGACGCATTGGTTATCGGTCTGTTTTCTAATTTTTCATCGAACTGTATGGTAGATATCGCCCCTGTCAAATTCTCCTTTTGGCTGCTACCATATCCTACCACCACGATTTCGCTTAAGTTGGTAGCATCTGGTCTTAGTTGTACCGTTATCTGCTGCTGATTTTTAGCTATGTTTATTTCACGGTGGATATAACCCACAAAAGAAATAACTAAAATCACGTCTTCATCAGGAATTTCAAGCTGAAAATTACCATCCCCGTCAGACTGTGTGGCCATTTGGGTGCCCTTTACAAGGACCGTTGCTCCAGGAACAACTTCATTATGTTCGTCTGTAATTTGTCCTTGAATTTTCCTATTGATAATTTCATCGACAACAGGCGTAGGCGTTGAAAATATCACCCGAGAACTCATATCATCGTTTATTTTCAACACAATTCTATCTTCAGCCACTATGTATTTTAATCGGACAGGTGTTAGAATTTCCTTCAGCAAAGCATCAACCCTTTTATTCTTGGCATTGACATTTATTCTTTGATTGATGTTGATACCGCTTGGGCTGTATATAAATTTAATATTGACCTGGTTTTCAATGTCCTTTAATACATTTTCAAGGGGTACATTGTTCTTTACCAGTGTAACACGTTGTTTTAAATCTACCTGACTATATCCTGGTAGAGCAAGTGACAGTGTACAAAAAGTGTAAGAAATTAAGAGATAAAATAAGGTTGTCCTCATAATAATCCTCAGCAAATGGGTTTTGCATTGGTATTTTTTCATATTTTCGCAAGGTTTGATGGTTGTCAGAATCGTTTAAACATCCCTTTTCAAGAAGGGTAAAAATTAGTTGGAGATGTTACAGCATCTCTAACTTTTTTAAGTATTTTCAAATCATATTTTATATCTGTTTTAGGGTTAATTACACTCTTTTCCTTTTATAATTATCTTGGCACCTTTGGTTTCAAAATCAGAGCCAATTACACTACAGATTAGGTTTAGCTTTTGGTACAGTGTTAAACTTATCAAGTCTCCAGTGAACAATTGATTTTCGCAAGCTTCATTTAACAAAATGACTTCTACGCCATAGACCTCTCTGATGTCTTTTATTATCTGTGATATTTTCTGTCCCTCGTATTTAAATATACCTGCTCTATTCCTAGAATTCCCTTTAATTTCCGCGGGATTGTCCACAATAGTTTCGCGAATCAACTTGGTTTTCTTGTCAAAAACAGCCTTTAAATTTGGCGTAAGTATCAATTCCTCCTTTTTGGTTTTGACTAAGTTTTTTTCAAGATGAACAGAAACCTTTCCTGTAAACACCTCCACTTCCACCTCTCTATTATCTTTCTTAGCATTAATTTCAAAACTGGTGCCTAATACACTCGTTACCAATCCCCCAGATTTAATAATAAAAGGTTTATGCTCATTTCTGGCAATATCAAAAAAGGCTTTCCCTTCAAATTTGATTTCACGTAAATTCTCATTGAATTCCTCATGTATAAACAGCTCAGACTCTCCTTTTAAAGTGACCACACTTCCGTCTGGTAATTGAATTTTCTTTTCTGAATTTATAATTTCATTCTTAGCAAAAAGACGATAATCACTAGCGACAGAATCATTTCCAACGAAAAATGGCAAGAAAGACAAAGCGACAAGAAATAAAGCCGCTGCTGCCCATAAGACTGGCTTTGATTTGAGTGTTTTTTTGACAGGAAACAACCAAAATAGAAATGGATTAATTTCCCTTCTCAGTGCCCGAATTCCCCGTTCCTGAGCCTCATTTTTATCCTTTTCATCTTGGAATATCCCCAAAGACCCATCGCCTGAAAGATTATGCTTTGCCAATTGTTTCAGAAAACTCTCTTCTTCTGAAGTACAAAGCCCTTTTTCATACCTATTTATTAAATTATCTATTTCTTTTTCTTTCATTTTTCCTTTCTTAATTCTCTGAAAAAGAGCCTTTAAAATTCTCTCTTATAATTTTCATCGATTTTGTAATGTGATATTCAATAGCCTTTTCTGAGAGGTCTAACTTATGAGCAATTTTCTTAACAGGCATTTCTTCCAACTTGCTCATCTTAAAAATCAAAGCTGTTTTTTCAGGCATCCTAGACAACACCGTTTCCAATTTAAGTTTTAATAGAGACTCGTCCATTTTTTCTTCAATATGGGTTATCTCACCCATCTGATGCATAATTTGAAATTCTCTATACTTGCGAAGGTTAATTTCTCTTCTAATAAATTTATTAATCTGGTTTCTAGCAGCAATAAAAAGGTAAACGCCTAAGCTCTCAATGTTTGCCGAATTTCTGTTTTTCCAAAGAGCGAGCATTATTTCATGAAGCACCTCTTCAGTTTCTTCGTTTGAACCCAAATTCCGATAAATAAATCCATATAAATGCTCCCAGTATTTGTTGTAAATAGATTCAAAAGCCTTTTTACTCCCACTTTTTAAGAGAGCAACGAGTTCTATATCTTCCAATTCATTCTGAGTCATGGTTTGTAAGGGTTGAGATTCTTTTGCCTAATAGTACCACTAAGTCTAGAAACCCCTAAATAAAATCCATTTTTTTTGTCAAATTTCACAATTAAGTAATTGTAACAGAAATCTCTCTATAAAAGATTGCTGTAAATAAGCTGCCTGTGAGACCTAAGTCGGTCGTTTTTTCTGTCAAAAAAAAGGCTTAAAACAGCTCCATCATTCCTAATAAGCAAATACAGCATAACCTGATAAGACAATGATTCATCAAGTCTAGATAACAATTCCATCTTTTTGAGCTGAGAGAAAAAAACTTGGAAGCATATACGCTAGCAGTGATACATTCTTTGGTTCTGCCTATATTAAGCCTAAATAGAGTTATCAGTATTTAACTTTTTAAACCCGAGTATGGATGAACAACAAGATTCTTTTTATCCCATTATCCAAGATTGGCATCATCCACCTAAACCATAGCAGCTCTAGTAATACCTATCATGAAATGGTAAGAACTGTTTAGGCCAACGTGATTTATTGGCAACAGGGAGGGAGATCTAAAAAGTATTACCCTATAAAAACTCCGACCTTAAAACTTACAAGATGCCGTATCGTCTTTAACGTAATACGACTTGTAGTTCTTTGCTTTAGGGTTCATACACCCTTTTAAGTTTAGTAGCTCTACTTTTCTAAATTCAATTGGGTGACTTTCACTTTGTAAAGAAATAGAACCATGACTTAGACGGCTTCCGTCTGGTTTAAACTTTGGGTCAAAACCACTTACCACACCTCCGCCAAAAGCTGGTTTTGTATATTCCATGGCCACCTCACCATTTACCCAATGACGAATCAATGAATCTCCATATACCTCAACCTCCACTTTTACCCATTCGTTTAATGGGGCAGCCTGTATACTTGAGCTTATGCAGTGCCGCTCGTCAAATTTACCTTCATACCACACCGTTGTGCCTGGCGTACATAAATTACAATTTGTTCTCGGCTTTTTATCATCATAACCTCCTAAAAGCTGTACCTCTATAGATATCGGAAAATCTTGTTCCAGACCCATGCTTTCTGCTGGCTGACCGTGAACCATTATACCACTGTTTCTAAAAGCCCAACCCTCTCCTTCAGGAGCTTGATCGCCAATAAACCTATACTCCGTAGCTATTTTGTAATAACTAAAATCACCATTATAAAATAGGTGACCATACTGTTTGTTAAAATCGTCGTATGCATCATAATTAACCACAATGTTCCCATTCTTAACCTGGAATGTCTCGTTATAATTATCATTTAACTCGTACCCTCGGATTTTAATATCCCAGCCGTCTAGGTTCTTACCATTAAATAATTGCAGCCAATTTTCTTTAGAAGAATTTGCTTTTTGAGCTACACAACTCATTTGAACAAGACAAAAAAGGAAGACTACGAGTTTTTTCATTTAAAGGGAATATTAATGGATTCAACAAGAAACTGCATTCTGACGATTTAAACAAGTGAATTTCCACAAGTGTCTTATAAAGCATCAGAATGCAGCATTATCCGTAGATGAAAATATTAATTATTTGCCTTCTTAATTAATACAACCCAATCTTGCTCTGTATTATTAGGTGGGGTACCTAAACTTTGAAGTAAACCACCTTTCACAGCCTTTAAACTGCCCTCTAGTAATTCTCCTCCTTTTATAGGGTTATACCACTGTATGCTGAAATCTCCTTCAGCTTCCCTCAGGTCAATTTTGGCGTTGCCTTTTTTAGGTAGATAAAAAGCATAAACTTCATTTTTCTTGCTGAAACAATAACCATCTTCCTGATTTATTAAATGATGGTTTGGAGTCATATCCCAGTACGGAATATAGTTTTCGAAAAAGACTCTGGCGTGGTTAGAAAGCTCCCATAATTGATCTCTTTTTCTCCAGTCTTCAGAGGTAAGGTCGTTTTGAGGATGCTTCGCTCCAAAATACCACTCCACACCTGCCGCACCAGACATCAACGAACCCCAAAGCACAAAATGACGAAGCGAATCATGACCTGGATTTTCTTCATCCATTACAGCTCCTGTGTGCCATTTCCCTATCTCATCCATGGTAATTAACCACTCATGATTCTTTTCCTTAGCTTTTGCTCGCCAATGTTCTATCACTTCACTTGTTTCTGTACGTTCTGCCTGCTGAAGAGATAGTCCATCCACATATTTATAACCCACTATATCTTTTAAAATATCAGATCTTAAAGGGTCTTCGGAATGCGTATGTAATAAAACTGGGTGATTATAAGGATCGTTTTCTTTCAAATATTTCGCCATAGCTTTTCTTTGAGCATCGTTTTGACCCAACGGCGACCAACTGGCGGGACCATTTTCTTCTCCTAAATTCCAAACTAATCCTAAGTTATGACCAAATCTTGCTATGAGTTCATTGAAGTAAAGCTTCCTCATAGGGCCTGTGTCACCGCCATCAAGCATGGTTTCGTTTTCTGTCTCCTGAATAACCAAATGCAGAAGAAGTCCCTTGGACTGCATATGATCGAATAGAATTTGCCATTGATCCAGCTTGCTCACATCAAATCTCGTAAAATCACTTTCATTAATATAAGGCCACACATCTTTCCCATCTCCCAGAATATTCATGGTTAAGAAATATACCGTGTTCATCCCTTTGGAAGACAGGTAATTCATGGAACCAATGATAGACTTCCCTTTTCCATTTTGCCAAGTAGGATCTCCTAATTTCCAATCTTTTTCATGGTTTGCATATTTATGCAGCTCATCAGAAGCTGTAGCCTCTCCTTCGCTGGCTTCAGAAGAAATCCTAAATGTCCCGTCAAAATCGCCATATGCTAAAAGGTTCTCAGGGCTATTGGTCCCCATTTTTATCCAGTGCTTATCCGTATCCTGAAATTTGAAATAACCTTCACTAGCCACTAAACGGCCTTTGCCACGAAAGTCTGCCTCATCTTTATCAGAAGGAACTACTATAAAATGGCCTTTAGCATTGGTGATAGGAATAGCCTTTTCTGCACTAGCCTCATTATTTAGAGCAATATTTTCTCCTTTTTGCAAGGTTGCCGCATAGCTCCAATCACCCACTTTATCTGGTGAAAACCTAACATTCCAAATGGCTCCTGCAGCTGCACTGGTCTCTCCCGCATTTCCATCGGCAGCGTAAAAACCTCTAATGGTTTGATTACTTTCTTTATGCTTAAACTCCACTAAAAGCCTATAATTTAAAAATGGATTATCAGTAGCATTCTCAGAAGTTTCTGGTCCTTCGAAAGAAAGCGTAACTGTGTTAAACTTGGTATAAACCGGGGTCTTTATAACTCCTTTACTTGACGCAAAAGAAGATTCCTTAGGCAAACGTAAACGCTCTACCGATTTAAGTTCAGGCTCTCCACCAGGCTTCCCACAACCTGAGGCGATATAGACATAATCTCCAACCACGGCAAAGCCAGTACCATGTCTTCCTGTATTAAAAGAAGGCCATTTCTCCCAAGTTTCTGTCGCGGTGTTAAAGGCTTCCGCTTCATTCTGAGCAAGGGCCATTCCTGCCTGTTCTCCTCCTCCTATTATCACCAAATTGTTATGGGCAAAAGCAAAACTTCCTGCCCTTTGGGTAGGTATGGCTAAATTATTAGTTACCGGCTGCCATTTCTGAGTTTTGAAATTATAAATATTTCCATGCTGAATAGTTCTAGACATGTCTTCTCCTGTTCTCCTAGAGCTATTTCGTCCACCAAATGCATATAACTTGTCGTTAACAGCTACTGCCTGAAAATGGTCTCTAGCACTAGGGGCATCTTCTAAAACTTCCCATTCTCCTGCTTTAGGATCGTAAACATCTAACCAAGACTTTGAGCCATCCATATGGCCATTGGTAATTCCTCCTACAATATAAATTTTATCGTTATAAACCACGGCTCCGGCACCTCCTCTCCTCCTATCTTTTGGAATAGAATGTCCAAATTCGTATCGGTCTTCATCTGGGTGATAAATAATCACTTTATCCAATGGCTGTTCGGTTGGCCACTTTCCGGTCATGGCACCTACTATATAAATGGCATCACCATAACTTACTGGCTGAAAATGATGTAATTCTATGGGCGTTTCAGACTTCGAAGCCCATGAGTTTGTTGATGGGTCAAATTGAGAAGTTTCATTTATTCTTCTGCCACCCAATAAATATATTTTTGAATCATGAGCCACTAAGCCTGCTTCATGACGAGCCACCGGTTCTCCCTCCACAGCTAATGTACTCCATTGCCAGTTTTCCGTTTTAGGTTTAATACAACCCACAAGAAAAAAAATACCTAAAATGTAAATAATACGACTGAATGGTTGAAATTCCCTCATTAAAAATTGTTCGTTATTTGTTGTTCGCTCCAGATTAGAATTCATAAAAATAAGAGACTTAAATAATGCATAAGTCGCTCATAGATCGATATTTAATAAAATCATAGATTCATAAATTGAACTAGAATTTTATCAATCCTAACAAATCTAGTGATTTTCTAATACTTTTGTATACAAAATACAGTATACATGATAAAGCATTCCGACTTAAGCAAGCTAGCCTACCATGAGCTAAAAACCAGAATCCTAAAAGGTCAACTGGAAAAGGGTCAAAAATTGGTTCAGGAAAAAATTGCAGTAGAATTGGGCATTAGTCGGATGCCCTTGCATAAAGCTTTTCAAATGCTAGAAAGTGAGTTCTTGATTGAATCTGTTCCTAGAAAAGGTTACATCGTGAAAGAACATCATATAAAAGACAAGATAGATGCTTTTGAATGCCGAGAAGTATTAGAAGGATTAGCGGCTAGGAAGCTAGCGAAAAACGTAAACCACGAAAAAATAGCAGAAAAGCTAGCCTCATACTTCAAACCTTACCTTAATGAAACCGATATTGATGACGAAAAATACCGCAAGGCTGACCAAGACTTTCATAATGCCATTTGCGAATTAAGCAATAATGCCGTCTTACAAAAAATGGACGCCTTAGCCAATTACTTACAAATGACTTTCACTTATGGTTTAGTAAGAACACCGCAAGAAACTTTACCTGAGCATATCAGTATTATAGAGGCCATCAGAGCTGGGAATGCAGAAAAAGCGGAGCTATTAATGCGTGAGCATGCCACTATAACGATAGATAAACTCGAAAAAGAACTAAGGGAACAAAACCATTAGCTTAAGCTTCTGCTGCTATTAAGGCATGTTCCTTAAAAACCATTGATTGACCTGTCAAGGTGGCTTTTAATAAAATATCATTCGCAACTAGCTCTGTCCTATGCTCTAATTTTAAAACCTTTATGGCTTTTTGATAAAGTATATTTAATCCTTCGGCTCCGCATAAAACAATGGGTCTCTCGTCTGACGGTTTTGCTATATTAGACAACTCTTCGCCTAGAAGAAGCCCACTTAAATAAAAAGCATTCGATTTTTTATCGAAAGTTTCGAAGAGTACATTGGACCTGACTCTAAAGAGGTTTGTTAGCAAGTTGGTCTCCTTAGCATCTAACACACCTTTTTCAAATGCTGTAGCAGCCTCAGCATTCAATGCTAACACTTTTTCAGAGTGTACCGAATTACTTAAAATACTATGTTCCGACAAAATCTGAAAGAGCTCACCTGTTAAATAGGTTTGAAAATGGGTTAAGGCTCCATTCTCTATAAAACAATGTTTGGAATGCGTTCCTGGTAGTATGACAATAGAATCATCATTTTCCCCAAAATTCATTAATTCTGCTAATCCCAACAACTGAATTTCCTCGCCACGCATAACATCGTGCGTGTCTCTTAAACCAGAAACCAATATCACTGGATTAGACCATTTTGAGTTGGGAACAATGGATTTAGAAAAAAGACTTTTCGGTTTTCCTAAATGAAAAGGTAAACTACCATACTCTAATTCTTCCATTCCAATAGAAGAAGAAGCCATTCCTGATAAAACCAAAGTGAGATCGGAAATATCAAAGCTTACTTTCTGTTGAAGCAAGGCCATTTTCAGACCTAAAAAATTACTGAAAAAATCAAATCTACTTTCGCTATCTGTCAATTGACTATTGACAAAAGCAATCCCTTCTTTGCTTTCTACCTCTGCTAAAACAGAATTATACTCCGAATCAATAAGCCTTAATCTGAAAGAACTGGTACCCCAATCGCAGCCTATATAATTTCCTCTACCCTCCATCATCTTTAAAAAATCCTATGAAACAGTATCGTGATATTAACCTTTAGGTTCACTAAACCCAATGTCACGTACTGATTTTTTTATAAACTTAGTATATATGCAAATTACATCATTTCGATTTTGATGCCTGAATAAATCTTTGAAGTGGTAAAGTACTGGTCAAAAAATCATAAAAAAAGTAGGCTTTGTTGTATTTCTATCAACAAAGCCTACTAGAACCAGGTATTTATGAATATTCCTATTCCGTAATTTCCATTTCTATTTCACCTAAGCTGCTGAACTGAAGGTTCACTTTAGCAGAACCTGTTACTGTTGGGTTCACATACATGGATCCGGTAATAACCACATCTCCTTTTTTAATCATCAATCCAAATTTAGGAAGCAGATTAGCCAAGGCATTGAGGGCATTTAAATGGCCGCCATATATTCTGCTAGAAACGCCAGAGGCTGCCACTTTTCCATCAACAAAGCATTCCACTGACTCGTCTGATACATTAAAATCTGCAAAGTCAATTTTCTTATTTCCTAGCATAAAACCACACTGTCCGGTATCAAAAGCCAGCACATGATTAGTCTTTACCGTCTCAGGGTTATTGTTGATTCCGATGGCGTTTGACTGAGCAAACTCTACCGCTGCTACTGCATAGTCAATACCATTTTTCAATTCTTCAATAGACTTTACGCCGTTAGGAAAATCTTGTTTGAAAACAAAACCAACTTCTCCTTCTATCATCACTTCGCTAGCGGGAAACTTTTTAATGGATATTTTATCTCCAGAAAAATTCTGATTGGCTTTAAGCATATAACCCATTATAGGGTCAAAGCTAGCACTATCACCAACGGTTCCTCCCATTTTCCATCCAGCCAACTGTCCGCCGCCAGATAGTTCTTTCTTTAGTGATGCTAGCTGAAGCTCCACAGCCTTTTCTCTTTCAAGGTCAGGAAATTTACGCGACAAAAAATCTGTCTTGATTTTATTGTTCCTAAAGTAGAGCAGTGAATCTACTATGGCATCTACCTCTTCTGCTTCCGTCATACTTTTATCTGTATTACTGTTTCCCTCGCCGCAGGCCATTATGACTCCGACAAGAGCGAAAATCCATACATTTTTTAACATTCTCAATTTATTATTTCAATTTGTTAAGATACTCATTTCTCACCAATCTACTACAGAGCCATCAAATGAATCATAAGTTTCTGGATTTTTCCAATCATGATCTAATTTATCAGAAATTTTATCTTCATCTAATTCTACGCCTAAGCCAGGGCCAGTTGGAATCATCACATGACCATCTTTTTCTAACTTAAATGGTGTTTTCAAATATCCCTCTCCTAAAGAAACTTGCTCTTGCACCAAGAAATTAGGAATACTAGCTGCTAACTGAAGACCTGTAGCTAAAGAGATAGGCCCCATTGGATTATGAGGAGCTATTTGGGCATAATAGGCTTCTGCCATACCTGCAATAATCTTAACCTCCGAAATTCCACCTGCATGGCACATATCTGGCTGAAGAATACTGGCAGCACCTTTTTCCAAAATCTCTCTAAAGCCCCATTTGGTAAATATTCTCTCACCTGTAGCTATCGGCAAATACGTACTCCTAGCAATGTCTGCCAATACATCTATGTTTTGTGGTTGACATGGCTCTTCAATGAACATAGGCTGATACTGCTCTAATTCCTTGATTAGTATTTTGGACGTTTGCGGAGGAATGCTACCATGAAAGTCAATCCCTATATCCATTCCATCACCTCCAGCCTCTCTTAAGGCTGCAAAGTTTTCGATGGCGTGTTTGATAAATGCAGGGTTCTCGACGGCTCTGGCAGGGCGATCTTTCGCTACGCCAGTTTTGATAATCGTATATCCTTCTGCCTTTCTTTGCTTCATTTGCTCCGGAGTACTTGCTCTTCCGTAAATACGTACTCTATCTCTCGTAGGTCCACCTAATAATTCATATACAGGAACATTCAAAAGTTTACCTTTTATATCCCATAAGGCATGGTCAATCCCACTCAAAGCACTGGTAAGAATAGGTCCGCCTTTATAAAAACTATGTCTATAAATAGCTTGCCAATGGTGCGTTACAGCTCTTGGGTCTTTTCCTATAAGGTAAGGCTCTATCTCTTTAATGGCTGCCTGAATAGTTTGGGCTCTGCCCTCTAATAAAGGCTCTCCTAAACCTACTACACCAGCATCTGTATGAATCTTTAAAAAGACCCATCTTGGCTTTATCAAAAAAGTCTCCAGCTTGGTTATTTTAACCATAGTTCTGTCTTCTTTGTAAACCTTAGGTTCTGGTCTGGCAAAGCTTGTTCCTGGAATAGCCATTGCTCCGGCCAATCCTAATGAAGACAAAACCTTTCTTCTTGACATTCCGTTTTTCTTTTCGTTCAAATCGTCGTTCGTCATTTTTGTAGGGTGTATTTATATATTAAAATTTAATTTCAACTCAATTCTTCTAAAGACACTTTGCGGCCCCTTTTGGTCAATAAATGGATGATTAACCATGCCACTAAGTAGGTAAATCCGCAGATAGTGAATAAAATATTATAGCCCGCTTCTATGTTTCCCAAAGCTTTATACTTATCTAAAAGTCCACCGATAAGCATGGGAAAAAGAATACCTCCGAATGCTCCAGCCATTCCACCAATACCCACAACGGAGCTTACGGCTTGCTTGGGAAACATGTCAGAAGGCAGTGTGAAAACATTGGTAGCCCATGCCTGATGAAGAGCTACTGCAAAACTGATTAAACCTACAGCCACCCATACATTTCCTGCAAACTGGATAAAGATGACGGAAAGCTCCAAAACGGCAAAGACAAACAATACTGTCTTACGAGCCTTTATGGTTTCCATCCCTCTTTTTATCAAATAAGAGGACAAGTAACCTCCACCAATACTTCCTACTGTGGTGGCCGTATAAATTATCATTAACTCAACACTAAACTTCTTAAGATCTAAATCAAAAGTGGATGCAAAATAAGAAGGCAACCAAAACAGAAAGAACCAGTATATGGGGTCAATTAATCCTTTACCCGTTATGTATGCCCATGTTTGCGGATAAGAAAACAGTTTAGACCATTTTACGGGGTTTTTACCTTCTTCAGTCTCCGTTTCTTCTTGCCCAGACACAATGTACTCATACTCTTCTGCGGTTAGTTTCTCTTGCTTTGACGGAACCTGATATAACCAGAGCCAAAAAATTAACCAGACAAAACCCAAGGCACCTGTAAACCAGAAAACCTCATGCCAGCCATAATTTGCTAGAATAGGTGGTACTAAAACCAAGGCTATCACTACTCCTACACTAGTACCAGCGTTAAATATCCCTGTAGCCAATGCTCTTTCTTTCTTAGGAAACCACTCTGCCACCGTTTTAGCTGCCGCAGGATAATTTCCTGCTTCTCCTAGACCCAGTCCCACACGTGCTACACCAAAACCAAATGCACTTCGGGCTACAGCATGTAACATCCCTGCTATACTCCAAAATACTACGGTAAAGGAATATCCCTTTCTTGTACCTACTTTGTCAATTAGCCACCCGAAAAACAACAAACCTATAGCATAGGCTGCCGTAAACGCCATCACTATCCGAGCAAAGTCTGTTTCTGTCCACTCAAACTCTAGCTCTAAAACGGGTTTTAATAAACCTATAATTTGTCGATCCAAATAGTTAATAGTGGTTGCAAAAAACAGCAATGCTACTATTATCCATCTATAATTTTTAATTTTCATTAGGGTATTAATTTTGAGTTTTCAGAATGTATTGTTCAATATGTTCTTGTAATCCTTTCCAGTTTTTATCGTCAATTAATTTCTTATTAAAAAGCTGACTTCCTATGCCATATCCTGCTGCACCTGCCGCCTTAAAATCTTGGATATTATCTAAACTCACTCCACCTGTAGGCAAAAGTTTGATTTGGTCTAAAGGGCCTTTCAAGTCTTTAATAAATGACGGCCCTAGAGCAGTGGCCGGAAAAACCTTGACGACTTTTGCTCCCCAAGTCCATGCGGTGTAAATTTCTGTGGGGGTGTAAGCTCCAGGAAAAATAGGCACGCCTAGTGACACACATTTTTCAATAACCGCCTTCGAGATTATTGGTGTCACAACAAACTGTGAACCTGCCTTCAGAGCTCTTTCTAGGTCTGACTCCGAACAGACCGTTCCTGCCCCAACATTCATTAGACCATCACTGTTTTCAAAAGCATAAGAAATCATTTCTTCTACCCTTGGTGTGTTCATGGTTATTTCTAGATTAGTAAGACCTACTTGCTTACAAACCTCAAAAACCTCTTTAAAGTCATCGAAAGCTATGTTTCTAAGAATGCCTACGATAGGTACTTTCTCAAATAATTCCCAAGAAAACGTTTTATTAGTCATGTAGAATTTTGTTATGAATTTTGAATACTTCGGACTGACCAGCAATCGTTGATTTTATAAGAATGTCATCCGCTACAAACTGCGTTCTTTTTTCTATTCCTAAGACTTCCACTGCTTTCTTATACAGCACATTCATGTTTTCTCCACCACAAAGAATAATAGGTCTGGTATCGGACGACCCACTGATATTACCAAGCTCCTCACCAATCAGCAAACCACTCAAATACAAGGCATTTTCCGACTTATCCATTTCTTTAAAAAGGAAGTTGGTTCTGACCTTAAATAAATTGACCAGCATATTGCTTTCTTTAGCATCCAATACCCCTTTTGAGAAAGCCTCCATTGCCTTTGGCGTCCACGCTTTAAGGGTCTCTTTCATAACTGAATTACTTAAAATGCTGTATTCCGAAAGTATTTCATATAGCTCCCCAGTGAGGTAAGTTTGAAAATGGTTTAATATACCGTTTTTGACAAAGCAGTGTTTAGAATGTGTTCCAGGAAGTATAATGATGGTTTCTTCCTCTTTATTGAATTCCATTAAATGAGCCAAACCCAAAAGCTGAACCTCCTCTCCACGCATGACATCATATTTATCTCGCAAGCCAGAAATTAAAATAAGCGGGTTTACAAAGGATGTATTTCCCTCAAATATTTCAACATCTAAACCAGAAGCGTCTTGTATAGCAAATGGCAAAAAGCCATAAGGAAGCTCTTTCATTCCTATAGATGATGACGCCATTCCTGACACCACAATACTCAGACTATCAATATCGAAAGCGACCTTACTTTTCAATAAAGCCAGATTCTCGGATACCACTTCGCAGAATAAGCCGAAACGATCAGACTCCTTCTCTATCATTCTATTGGTTTTAGCTATCCCATCTGCACTTGTTATCTCAGTCAAAACAGAGTTTGTAGAGCTGTCAATAAGCCTTAATCGGAAAAAACTCGTTCCCCAATCACAACCAATAATTAAGTTTTTTATATGTTCCATTTTATAATGTGCTCCTTTAGTGTTTTCCCAACCCTATTTGTAGTCGTCTTACTCTATTGCAAAGGCCATAAATTTTGACCCTCCTTTTAATCCATATCTAGCTCCACCGGCGGCTATTACAACATATTGTTTACCATTAACCATATATGTAGCGGGAGTAGAATAGCCGCCAGCCGGTAGCTGATATTCCCAAACAGTCTTTCCTGTTTTAGTATCTATTGCTCTTAATTTCTCATCATATGTAGCTCCTATAAATAAGAGACCTCCTGCCGTTACTACAGGTCCTCCATGATTTTCTGTACCGGTAGCAGGCAAACCTTTTTTCATCAATTCAGGAAACTCACCTAAAGGAACCTGCCATAAAAACTCACCTGAATTCATATCAATGGCATTCAAGTTGCCCCAAAGTGGCTTGATAGCGGGATAGCCATCCAAGTCTAAAAACTGATTATTACCATTACTTAAATAGAGCGGATTATAAGGGAATACCTTCCCTTCTTCCGTTTTAATGCGTTCTACTTTATGTACATCAAAACTTGGATTTTCCTTGGCCAAAAGGAAATCGACGATAGCCTGCCTGTCCTCCTTTTTTAAGTGTTGAAAAGAGGGCATCCTACTCCTTCCAGATTCCAGTATGTTTAAAATTTCAGACTCCTTTAAACGTGCACCAATGTTATCCAGATTTGGAAATGCCTGACTTACAGGACCACTTTTATCCATTCCATGGCAGGCACTACAGTTTTGATTGAAAAGGTGCTCTCCTCTAGATCGCTTATTGGTATCTGATCCTTCAGACATTTTCCGCATTTGAATCCACCACAGCATGTTATTGCCATTGACATACATCACACCCTTCGGGTCTGCCGCTGCACCACCCCATTCTGCTCCACCGCCTATATGATAGATTAAAGAACCTTTTTCACTTGGCGGCATATACTTGTTTCCAGATACACTATTTCTAAATCTATCCAGTACAAAAGCATGAGACTCTGGTGTCCTATCTGTGATATCATCTTCTTTCAGAACCTGATTAACGAAAGGTTTTGGCTTGGTGGGAATAGGTTGTGTAGACCATGGTTTTTCTCCTGGCAATGCCGGAGACACAGGAACTTCTATTTCTTCGACATCAAAAAGTGGTTTACCAGTATCTCTATCAAAAATGAAGACAAAGCCGTCTTTGGTAACCTGAGCCACAGCCTCTATTTTTTTTCCTTGATGCTTTACGGTAATAAGTGTAGGTGGACATGGGATGTCTTTGTCCCATAAATCATGATGCACCGTTTGAAAATGCCATACGCGTTTTCCCGTTTTAGCATCAAGAGCAATCACGCAGTTGGCAAAGAGATTTTGACCTGGCCGTTCTGCTCCATAAAAATCTACCGAAGGCGAACCGGTGCCCAAAAACACCATTCCTCTCTTTTCGTCTACCACCATTCCTGCCCAGCTGTTAGCCCCGCCTATTTTTTTGTATGATTCTTTAGCCCAGGTTTCATAACCATATTCGCCAGGAAGCGGTATGGTATTGAAAACCCATGTCAGTTTTCCTGTCTTAACATCAAAGGCTCTAATATTTCCTGGCAATGCACTGCCTCCTTCTGAAACCGTAGAACCAATTATAAATGTATTCATATAAATTACACCGGGAGAAGTAGAGCGAATGCTATATTCATTCACATCAAAACCCCTTACAGACTCGTCTCCCAAACCTTGATGCAAATCCACCAGACCTTTTTCACCAAAACTTTCTACCAGCTCTCCTGTAGTAGCATTTACAGCCAACAAAAAAGAACCTACCGTGTAAAGTATACGCTTATCTTCGTTTTCTTCCCAATAAACCACTCCTCGTATGGCATGAAAACTCTTTTTGAATTCTGGTAAATTATAAGGATCAAACTTCCATAACTCCTGACCCGTTGCAGCGTTAATTGCAAAAAGCTTTTGTTTTGAGGTGGTTCCGTAAAGCACTCCTTTTACCACAATAGGTTGACATTGATTGGCCAAAGGCTTTTCTGAATTCACCTCTTCTCCGGTATCATACTCCCAAGCCACCTTTAATGACTTTACGCTTTCGGTGTTAATTTGAGTCAACTCAGAATACCGTGTTCCTCCACTATCTCCTCCGTAATATCTCCAGTCTACATTTTTAGATTCACCTGAAGAGCCACATGAAGCCAATAGAAACAATAAGCTCTGGCAATAAATGATTATTATAGTCTTCTTCATGGCTTATCAATTAAAAATTCATAATTAATAGTCCATGTGAAAGTCTCCCCTGGCAATACTTCTACTTTAGTATAAGGCTCTGGACAAGATGTGGTAGCACACGCCCAATAGACCATATTATTAATAGGTCGATCGCTGGTGATACGTACTCCTGCCTTCGTTCTTAGGTTTTCAATAAGGATATCGTAATCTTTTGACGTACTTCCAAAACCTGTCATCTCACTTGAAAAAACGCTTTCGCTTGTCGCAACTGCTCTATTAAAAACAATGGATTTATCTTCTATTTTAGCGGTAGTACCAAAACCTTTAACCACGCCTTCTGGCTTCACATTAAAAACAAAAGACGTCTTTATATTAGCATTAGAAGGTTCATTGTCAATCATGAAAAAGTTGTGATTGTAAACGCTGGTTTGAATGGTTTTGTCCCCCGTATTTTTCAAACTATGGCTTAAAATCAAATGGGCATTCTCCAATTCCATTTTTTTGGAATAATGATAAGCATAGCCATTTTTCATTTTAAGATTTTGAGTAAACTGAATTTCGTCTTCGCCTACCACAACTTTTCTTTTTCCCTGATTTTTAATTTGATAAGTCTTAAACCTAGAGTAAGCTTCCTCTTTTGGTTTCTCCAACTCACCTACGCCTATTTTCAAAAAAGTTTCGCCCTCTTGAGCTTCATCATACCCAATTACTGTAAACTCTTCTACAGGCCCCATAATGGCATCATGCAGACCCGCTTCAAATTTGGGATTCCAAACGCCAAAGAAACTATGACCACCATATTCTAATTCGGAAACCACACCCGCCCAGTCAAATCTCGTCCCTTGATAATACCCTTTTCCTTCTTTAGGTAAGAGTATTTTAGCGGTGATTAGACCATTGGATATTTCTGCCTTTGGATATTTTTGGCCAAAGCAATTCACGGCAACAAACATTATTGCGAAAAATATTCTCATACTAAATTTCAAATAGGGTTTATCTATTAAATCAAAACTGTTTTAACTTACCAGCCATGAATAGCTCCATCTGGGCTTTTCAGATATGGGTGAGGAAATTTTGTTCTTTCAGAAACCTCCATCACAAAATCTGCCTTCTTAGGGTTAAATTTCACTCCTAAACCCGGTGCAGGATTCAGATAAAGTTTACCGTCTTTGAAAAGGATGTAATCCTCATTAAAATAAGCTGGTCTTTCTGGGGCACCGCCACCCAACTCCATCATACATCTGGATGGACTACTAGAACCTAATACATGTACCAAAGAAGCGGTAGATAATGGCCCTGTAAAGTGGGGAATCATACCTGTATAATGTGTTTCGGAAAGTGCTGCTATCTTCTTTAGTTCTGTTAAACCTCCTGTATTTGGAAGTGTAACTCGAGCATAGTCCAACAACCTCCCTTCTATCAGTTCGTTAACATCCCATTTGTCGCCATACTGTTCGCCTACGGCAATTGGCACTTTAGTCATGGCCCTCACTTGCTTATAAACAGCTTGGTTTTCACTCCTAACAATATCTTCTACGAAATATGGTTGCAAATCTTCCAAGGCTGTGCAAACCTTTATGCCATCTATTAAGTCAAATCTAGTATGTAGGTCAATAGCCCAGTTTCCTTGACCGCCAACCGCATTATCAATGCTCTTACAGAAGTCAATGGTTTTTTGAACGTTCTGGTAAAAATCATAAGGCACATTAAAGTCACTTCCGCCAGTTGGCCCTATTCTGAAACAACGTAATCCAGCCTTCAAACAGTCTTCAGCTTGACCCTCTGGGGTAGTAGCTTTAGAAGCTCTAAATCCTGTGGCGTAACATTCTATATAATCTCTGGTGGCTCCACCCATGAGTTCATAAACTGGTACATTTAATGCCTTACCTTTGATGTCCCAAAGTGCCATTTCTATGGCACCCAAAGCATGCAATTTCTCTCTTCCTGGGGGATAAAACATGGTTCTATACATGAACTGCCAAAGATGCTCAATTCTAAAAGGATCTTCACCTATGATCATTTGAGCACATTGCTCTATCATATCTTTACTTCCACCCTCTCCTATTCCTACTATCCCTCCATCGGTTTCTATCTCTACTATTCCTCTTGCTTGATTAAATAAAGGTTTGTTATAGCCGGGTGCCGAGTAATATCTGATTTTAGTGATTTTAAGTGACGACGTGGCCGCAAAACCGCTGGTAAATTTCAAACCACCTAGCAGTACACCTGTTCCCAAAATTGTGTTTTTCAAAAACGATCTTCTTTCCATTTCTTTTAGGGTTGACTTTGTATCTTATAACTGTTTAATTTTCTTCTTAGAAGACTCTTGCTGTATTAATTTAGCTTTCATTAAAACCTGAGTCAGTGGCATTTCTTTATCATTAATTTTTCCCATTAACACATCTACTGCCTTAACTCCCAAGTCTTCCAAAGGCTGTAATAAATAGGTAATGGGGCAGTAATACAGCTCAAAAATCTCTGCCTGTCCAAAACTTACAATCCCGAAATCATCTGGGACTTTTAGTTTCAATTCATTGATGTATCTCAATCCGTTAATGGCTAAGCCATAAGTGGCAAACATCAAAGCCTCTGGTCTGTTTTCCATCTTTAAAAAACCGTCGATGGCACGTTTAACCTCATCTTCCAAGGTTTCAAACTCCACCTCAACCAACCATTCATCTTTCCTTTCAATATTATTCTCCATCAAGGCAGACTGATAACCTTTTATCCTTTCATGCATATGATGCATATCTAGTTTATAGGCTATCAAACCTATCTTGTCATAACCCATTTTTATCAAATGCTCACACCCATCATAAGAAGCCGTAAAGTTATCTGTAGCAACAAAATCTGTATTAAGCTCAGGAAAATGTCTGTCCAAGAGAACAAATGGAATCTTCTTTTCCCGCAAATGCCTTATTTGATCTTCTGAGTGTTCAGAAGCTACTATGATAAAACCATCCACCTGTCTGTTCATTAATACCTTTATTAAATCCCAAGCCTTTTCTGCATTTTCATCGCAGCTTCCTATGATTACCGTATAACCTTTTCGTCTTGCTTCATCTTCTACCACTCTAGCAATATTGGCAAAGAAGGGATTGGAAATATCTGCTATCACTAAGCCTATGGTAAACGTTTTTCCACTCCTAAGACTTTTTGCAACTTGATTAGGTTGATAGTTAAGTTTCTTAGCTATCTCCCTAATCTTTATTGCAATCTCCTTTCCAACCCTTTTCTCTTTCTCATTTCCATTTATCACATAAGAAACTAAGGCTGTTGAAACCCCAGCTTCTTTTGCGATATCTTTCATTGAAACCTTTTTTCCACTCATGGAGTAAACTTAAAAATTGATCTTAAGTAAAAAAACTATAAATCACGAAAAGTTAATTTAATCGATTAAATACCCCACATTTAAGTCCAATTATGGTCTTAAGATAGTTCCGTCATCTTTACGAACCTGCCAGTTTGACTTCGTCCCAATAGGATATTTGGCGGCTTCTTTCTCATTGAGATCTACCCCTAGCCCTGGCACATCATTTACAGACATGTAGCCATTTTTCATGGTAGGACAACCGGTGAAAACATCTTGCATTTTGTCGCTAAACGATACCGCCTCCTGTATTCCAAAATTCCAAACGGCCATATCAATGTGTGCATGAGCAGAATGGCCAACCGGGGAAACATCCCCCGGTCCATGCCACGCTGTTCTTATATTAAACCATTCACCTAACCTTGCCACTTTCATGGCGGGTGTAATCCCACCAATCTGTGATACGTGAATCCTGATAAAATCAAACCATTGATTTACCATTGGTTCCACAAATTCATTGATATTATTAAAAAGCTCACCCATCGCTAGCGGTACAGATGTGCTGGCCCTAAGCTGCTTAAACCATTTCATATTTTCTGGAGAAAAAGGATCTTCAATAAAGAAAGGCCTAAACTCTTCCAGCTTCTTTATCATGTTTATGGCATCCATAGGCTGCACACGCTCATGTATGTCATGCAGCAATTCTACTTCTTCGCCGCAGCCTTTCCTAACAGCCTCAAACATCTTAGGCACAGATTTTAAGTAATACTGGGTATTCATGTAATTATCTCCCTCACCACCAAAACCTGCCGCCTTAAAATCCGGTGTTTGCTGTATAGCACCTACTGCCCCATAACCACCTTGCTGAATTCTTATATGCTTAAAACCTTGTTCTTGATATTTTTTAACGCTTTCCACCATCTCCTCTGGAGTTCTTCCATTAGCATGGGTATAACAAGGAATCGCAAACCTAGATTTACCACCCAATAATTGATAAACTGGCATACCAGCCCTTTTACCCTTAATATCCCAAAGAGCTTGATCTAAACCACTCAAGGCATTATTTAAAACAGGGCCGTTTCTCCAGTAAGAACTAACATAGGCAGACTGCCACATGTCTTCTATATTATCTACGTCTTTGCCTCTACAGAAATCATCTAGATAGCTATCAATAGCTGCCACAACAGCCACTGCTCGCTGGGTAAACGTGGCACATCCTAAACCATAAAGACCAGGTTCAGATGTTTCCACTTTAACTACTATCAGGTTGGACCCTTGGGGTGCCGTGGCTATTGCCCTCACTTTGGTAATAGTCACTTTGCCCATTCCCTTTGCGTAGCTTGGTGTGGTTTCTCTAGCTTCGGCTCTTGAGGCTCCACCAAAGAGCCCCAAGATTCCTGCCGAACTCAACCCTAGTTTCTTTATCGTATCTCTTCTACTTTCATTTACATTCAAATCCTTCATTCGTCTTTTAGTTAATAGGTTACAAATCTTTATTGTTTAAGCACTTGGTCTTTCAATTTGATTAAAATCTATTTTTTATCCCACCAAATGCGAGTTTCAAGATTATTAGGTCCTTGGCGTGCTATGGCTTCATTCATGTTTGCAGAGTTTACCACAATTTCACCATCAGGATAAGGAAGTCTTCTGATAAAACCTTCAGTTTTTAACTCAGAACCCGGATAAGGATTACTTTTCAATGTTGGAAACCCACTTCTTTTGAAATTGGCTACACTCTCATTTCCATCTAGAAATGTGGCAACCCAATACTGATTATTTATCTGCTCATAACCTTTAGCAGGGTCAAAAGCTTGCGAATCGATATATGCTTTTATAGCTGCCTCAGGTATGGCGGCTTTAGTATCATATAAGGCCATCTGCTCCAAGTTAGCTCTAATTCCATTGTTATAATAGGTGCCTGCATCTCCAGAAACCCAGCCTCTCAATGCCGCTTCTGCCAACAGTAGTTGCGTTTGAGAATAGGTAACATGAAACTCTGGTGCATCCAGTTTGAGTACTGTTGTTAGGTTTGGCTGACTATAATCCCATAAACTTGCCACTCCTTTGGCAGCAAATGTGGACGAAATAGAAACATCATTATAGCCCATTGGCATGCCAATTTGAACTTCTGGGGAATAATTAGCCTTAGAAGCGTTTTGCTCTTGACCACCCTTGGCTCCTACATGTCTCACTGCAAAAACACCTAATCTTGGATCATTATTCTTCTTTAAATAATCTACAAAAGGTTCGGCTAGGTAATAATTTGTTTTTTCACGTGCAGCCAAATGATTTGCAATATAATTGTTCCAATTAGAGGTATGTCTGATAATTGAGTTGTCAGCGTTAGACTCAATCAATCCACCCGCTACGGCCTTTTTTACATAAGCTTGAGCTGTGGCTGGATCTACTTTACTCAAACGCATAGCAGCTCGAAGCATTAATGAGTAACCCAACTTTTTCCATCTAGGTACATTCCCGCCATACAAAATATCGGTAATAACCGCTGGTTCACTAACTTTAAGGCCTGCCGTTGCTTCCTCTAATTCTTTGAGGATGTCCTTGTAAATCACCTGCTGGGCATCATATTTAGGAGCGACCACTTGGTCAATATATCCTTTCCCAGCTTCAAAATATGGAATATCTCCATAGTTATCGGTCAAAATCATAAAAGAGTATGCTTTCCAAATCCTTGCTGATTGGTAGGTATTTACTTCTAATGGTTTGTCCTTGGTTTGCTCTACAGCGGCCACCACTTGTTTCAAAACATTTTGATAGAAGTTATTCCATACGGCAGTCGCATTTCCATTATTTAGCTGATTATAGTTGGCACCAGATAATGAGCTACCGTAAGGCGTAATAATTTGCTGAACTATACCAAAATTATAGCTTAGCATACCCAACGTACTAAAGCCATCGAGGTAAGTAGTTGAAATTATAGCTTTATTTAATATAGCTGAAGAGGTAAGCGACGTTGGGTTTATTCTATTTGTATTTACCTCGTCGAAACCTTTGTCGCAGGATACTGCAGACATGGCTAGCAAGGTGCCTAAAATGTATTTAATGTATATTTTCATTGTAATAATATTTAGAATTTGAAATTTAAATTGAATCCAATGCTACGAGTAGGCGGCAATCCTGGCCAAAAATCAAGCCCTACAGCATTATCTGATGAAACTAAAGCTTCTTCAGGATCCATATTCTCTGTCCATTTTTTGATTACCAAAACATTGTTAGCAATGGCACTTAAACGTAAACCTTTCACAAAACCGCTTTCGCTGAAAAGTTTGGTGGCATCATAGCTTAAAGTAAGCTGACGAAGCTTCCAGAATCCGGCATTTGAAACCCAGTCCTCATTGATCCCAAGTGGGTTGATAGCCTCATAGTAAGGTTGTACAGCCACTTGCGTTTTATTTACTTCTCCATTTTGGTTTACACCCTCTCCTATCACATATCCTACATCACGACCAGGCAAGGTACGTTTTGAAAGACCATGCCTTTGGAAGTTTGTATTACGACCGGCAATCATAGTGTGACCTAATTTAAAGTCGACTAAGGTGGATAACGAAACGTTTTTATAGGAGAACGTATTCGTGATACCTCCTACATATTTTGGTAATGCACTACCTACGTTTTGTAACTCATTGTTTCGCAGGGGAAGTCCACTTTTTGAATCAAAAACTTGGTTCCCTTGGTCATCACGGAGATACATAAACGTATACAACTGACCAATTGGTTTACCCACTACTTGAGCTAGGTTACGACCACCACCAGAAGCCACCGTTATAATGGTATCCGAATCTGTTAAGCCTAGTTTTAAAACTTTCGAGGTATTATAGGCCATATTCGCATTTATATCCCAACGGAAATCTCCCTTAGCTACCGGTGAGAAGGTAAAAGCCATCTCAATACCTTCATTTTTACTACGTCCAACATTTATAAGCTTACTATTATAAGATGTTGCATTAGAAATTTGAGCCGCCAGAATTTGGTCTTCCGTAATCTTGTGATAGTAGGCAAAATCTAAACCAACTTTATTGAAAATCTTTAATTCTAAGCCTACTTCAGCTTCCTTAATACGTAATGGTTGAAGATTAGTATTTGGAACCACACCTGTATTTATGCCCCCAACTGGTACAGATAGCCCTGAAGGATTTGGAAACGGATTGTTTTCAACAGCATAGAATAGGGCATTGGAATAAGGGTTTACGTTATCAGAACCCACTTGAGCATATGCAGCTCTGAATTTACCAAAATTTAACCAAGCAGGTATATTATCAAAGGCTTGAGAGAACACAAAACTACTGGTGGCAGAAGGATAAAGAATACTTCTATTTGCTGGAGCCAAAGTAGAAAACCAATCATTTCGTGCCGTTACATTTAGGTATAAAAACTCGTTATATGAAATGGTTGCTGCACCAAAAACTGAATTGATTTTTTTCTCTGAAAGATTATAAAGTGGGTCTTTTATACGCCCATTCATAACCGTGTAAAGACCAGGCAAAACAAAATCCTGTACTGCTACTGAATTATAATCATTCCTAGCATATCGCTGATTACCACCCAAAGTAAGATCAACACCAATTTTACCAAAGGTGCGATCGGCACCAATAATTAAATCGACGTTACGCTCTAAATTTTGGCGAATGTCTTGGGTATAAGAGCCATTTACAAATCCAACTGGAGCTTTGGCTATAGGTGCATATCCGTTTGGTATATTGTATTCCTGATTACGGACATAAAAGTCTTCTGCAATTCTACCCTGTACATAAAGCCAATCGGTGAAATTATATTTAAGAGCAATATTTCCAAATATCCTGTTCCTATTTACATTTTCATATTTATGAGACATGGAATAATAAGGATTATTACGCACCAAGAAACGGGCAAATACAAATTCATCCCCATTGGGAAGCGTCTGGTTATCACGCAGGGCATCAAAGGGCATTGAATTGGCCAAAGTACCAATGACAGTTGCCACAGCTACATCTTGCGTATTAACTTGAGGTGGATTGGTGTTCTTTTCTAAGGAATAGTTCACATTTCCACTGGCTACCAGTTTACTGGTTATGTTTTGATTGAATCCTAAATTAATAACCTTACGATCAAATTTATTGTTAGGCATTATCCCTTTATTAGCTGCATTAGATAATGATAAGCTAAAACCACCAGTGGCACCACTATTTGACACCGTTACTGTATTGTTAAGATTAGTACCTACATCATAAAACTGACGGATACGATTGTAAACCGGCTCATATGGGTAGGTTTTATTATCAAAAAGAGTTTGAGTCATTCCTGGCTCGAATTTTTCACCAAAACTCCACACGCCAGAAGTAGGGTTAGCAGTTGTAGGTCTTTTACCTCCTTCACCTTGACCATATTCATATTGATAGTCCGTAAAATCAAGTGGAGTGTCTGTCGTAAAATTGATGTTATAATCTACACCAAAACCTTTATTTCTACCACCCGATTTCGTTGTGATCATCACTACACCATCTTTAGCACGTGAACCATATAAAGCCGCCGCCGTCGCTCCTTTTAATACGGTCATACTTTCTATATCGTCTGGGTTTATGCTCGAAAGACCATCACCTCCATCTGAACTATTAGAAGACCTAGAACCAAAATCTCCGCCTAAAGAATAGTTAGAGTTGTCCATAGGAACGCCATTGACAATAATCAGAGGATTATTTTGACCACTAAAAGAAGACTGGCCACGAATCCTGATTTTTGCAGTTCCTCCAGGGCCTGTACCCATAGTTGTAATATTCACCCCTGCCATTTTACCCTGCAAGCCAGACATAACATTCGGCTGACGGTTGATGGATATTTGGTCTGAATTTAAAGTAGCCGTAGCATAACCAAGCGTCTTAGCTTCCCTTTTTATTCCCAACGCAGTTACCACCACTTCTGAAAGACTAGTTTGCTCTTCTTCCAGATTTACATTAATAATGGAGGTGTTATTAACTTTTACAGCCTGAGTTAAATAACCAATAAAGGAAAATTTCAAAGTTCCACTTGAGGGAACATTAATGGAATATTTCCCATTCACATCTGTCATAGTACCTTGGGTACTGCCTTCTAAAATGACACTTACTCCTGGCAGGGCACCTGTCTCTCCTGAGACGGTCCCAGATACCGCTATGTTTTGTGCCAAGGCTACTGAGCCTGTTAGCAGAAACATAATTGCTAAATTTAAAAATAGTTTTTTCTTCATAGGTTTGAAATTTTAGATAGTTTAACTAAACGGAACCAAACAGATATCCTTTATCAAAACCACATGCTTAATCGATTAAGCACATGCTCAAAAAAATATCCTTTGATTAAATATTTCTTTTATAAAGATGGGTGGATAAATAGCTTCCCTTATTCATCTTTCCACGACAATGATAAGGGAAGCCTATTCCTAAACGACAATTCAAAACTATGCTTAATCGATTAAACTTGCAAAATAAAATTAACTTTTATTTACAAATAAAATAAGAATAGTTATGTTTTACTGTGCAGAGAGGGAATTTTATACAATGAAATCCAACTGAAAAATAAAGAATTAGCCTTCGAAATAGCGTACCCAAGTTTTCTAGTTCATGACATTTCTTAATAATTAAGCCTCTGTTGCGACGTGCTAATTGGTAAGAGAACCGCGTTTAGTTTGATCCTCAAATCATAATAACTGTATGCTCATTTAAGATAGAATCTGTATATCTATTTTCGGATTATTAGTCCACTTTTACTTTTGCAATTACTAAAATTCAATTAAAATCTCTAGTTTCCAAACGGAGCACACGCCAAAAACCCTTGTTGCTTTTTTTACATTTTTTATAATAAAAGTTACAATAAGTTTGGATTGTTTAATCGGTTAAGCATACATTTGGCAAGAAGTAAATGCGTCGAGCTATACCTCTCCGATACTTTTGATATTTTTTTATCGAACTGCTTAATCGATTAAGCATCAATTGGAAACGTGTTTCTATCGGCGTAACAAACTTAAATAAAAACAATAAACCTTATGAAAAGAAAAATCCTTACCAATTGTAATCGATGGTACTTGGTACAATTATTTTTTGTTGCTGGAACGCTCTCCAGCTTTTCTCAAAGTACTATTAAAGGCGTTATAAAAGACGCAAGCGACAACAGCCCACTAATCGGTGTCTCCGTGGTGGAAAAAGGTTCTACAAACGGAATAATTACAGACGTGAACGGAGCATACTCTATCAGTGTATCATCCAAAACCTCCACATTAGTCTTTTCCTACACAGGATTTGAATCACAAGAAATTATAGTCGGATCGCAATCTATCATAGATGTAACTCTTGGTTTCTCCCAGAACCTATTGTCTGAGGTTGTAGTCGTTGGTTATGGAACTAGAAAAAAGTCTGATCTGACTGGCTCGATCTCGCAAATTAGCTCCAAAGATTACAAAGAACAGCCCGTTGTCAGAATGGAAGATGCTCTTCAAGGACGAGCATCAGGTGTCACGGTGACTAGAGCATCTGGAAGTCCTGGAAGCCCAATTAAGGTGAGAGTTCGTGGAATTAACTCTATTACAGGGACAAATGACCCTTTAGTGGTAATTGATGGAATAATTGGAGGAGATTTAACTTCTCTTAATCCCAACGACATCGAAACGATGGATGTACTTAAGGATGCCTCTGCAACTGCCATTTATGGCTCCAGAGGTTCCAATGGTGTAATAATGGTGACTACCAAAAAAGGTACAAGCAAACCAACTTTAAATCTGGAATATTTTACTACGGCTTCTAAAATTCCCAAATTCATTGAAACCTTAAATGCTGCCGATTTTGCAACGCTTGAAAACTTCAGAAGAGTTAGTTCAGGTGGTAGTGCTATTTTCCCTGACTCTGAGATTCAAAGTCTTCGAGCGAGTGGTGGAACTGACTATCAAAGGGCAATTTTCAAAACAGGTCTGTCACAGAATATTTTACTTTCTACCAGTGGTAAGTCAGGCAAAATCTCATATTTCATGTCTGGAGCTTACGCAGAACAGGATGGAATTATGATTAATACTAAATACAGAAGAATTAGTGGTAGGGTGAATTTAACATCTGAAATAACTGATAAACTTACTGTGGGCATGAATCTCTACGCGACAGACGAAAACAGACTTAATAATGAAGGACGCCAAGTTTTAGTGGCTCTGACTTACGACCCCACTACACCTATCAGAGATGACAATGGTCAATATATTGACTATTCCAACAGAGGACTAGCTCACCTTGGTTATAATCCAGTAGCGGAGTTAAATACCCGTTCTGCGACGAACTTTACCGACAGAATAAATGCCAATCTTAATTTATCTTATGACCTTCTAGATGGCTTAAATTATACAATAGTAGGAGGTTTAAAAACGACTAATGGTACTTTCCAAGGCTATTATACGGTGCCTCCGTTTCCTGATGCAAGTTATAGTAGCAACCTCAGCCAAGGTCTACAAGTCAGTAACATTTTATCATACGAGAAAAAAGCAGGTGATCATGACATTAAACTAACTGGTCTTTATGAATTCCAGCAAAACAACTATCGTGGGAATGGTTATAATGCAAACGATATCACCGTACCTGGCGGCTTCTATGTTGCCGAACTAAATCAAGCATCGTCTATTAACAATGATTACAATAAGTCAGGCATTGAATCTTTAATGGCAAGAGCTGAATATATCTTGAAAGAAAATTTATTTGTAACTGGAACAGTGAGAAGAGACCGATCTTCTAGGTTTAGACCAGGTTACGATACAGGTATCTTCCCCTCCTTAGCTTTAGCATATAGTTTAACAGATTTGGGTTTTATTCAGAATAACAACTTCGTTTCTACCTTAAAATTGAGGGCCGGTTGGGGTCAAGTTGGTAATCAAAACATTGCCCCTTACTCAACATTTCCTAGTATTAATATAAACAGTAAATATCTTTTTGACGGTGCCACCTTATCTCCTGGCTCTTCGCCGGCTGGTTACGGAAATGCTGAACTAACATGGGAAACTACTTCTCAGACTAACTTGGGTTTTGATTTTGGATTGCTTAATCAACGTTTCAACCTTTCTATAGATGCGTATGAAAAGCGTACTACAGATCTTTTATTGCTTGTTCCTGTTCCTAATTTTGCAGGGGGCGGTTCTGTTCCTAGAAATGTAGGAGAAGTCAAAAACTCTGGTATAGACTTTAATATTGGTGGAGCGATAGCAAATAATAATAATTTTAAATGGGAAGCCAACATTACCGCTTCCTTACTTAAAAACAGGGTGGTAAGTTTAGGAGGTCCTCAAGAAATCCAAGGAAACTATAATGCTCCTGATGGTAGCGGAAGGCCATTAAATATCATCCAAGTAGGTAAACCGCTTAGCCAATTTTACGGCGAAACCTTTTTAGGAACATGGAAAAGTTCAGAGGCAGATCAGGCAGCAGCATACGGTCTAAAACCTGGAGACGCCAGATATCTAAGAGACGCCAATGGAGATATCGTAGTTGGAAACATAGGAAATGGAACACCGAAGTTTAGTTGGGGTTTCAATAACACTTTCTCGTACAAAAACTTTGACGCCAACGTTTTCTTCACAGGATTAGGTGGCTATCAAATAATGAATGCCTTGGATGGATTATTAGTAGGAAGTACAGGAGAGCAGCGTTCATGGCTTTCTCCTACTCAACTAAACTACTGGACTCCTCAGAACGAAACAGATATTCCGATCGGAGGACAAAATAGAGTTGCCTCTTCCAGATACCTTGAGAAGGGCGACTTTGCTAGATTGAGTAATTTGAGTATTAGCTATAATATTACGACTCTTCCTAGGTTTAAATCTGTCAAAATATATATCAGCGGGCAGAATGTACTTCTTCTTACCAAGTTCACTGGATACGATCCTGAAAGTAATTCGGGTGGTACAAATGACTCTGCTGCTGGGGTAAATGGAGGTGCATACCCTAATCCTAGATCAATTACGTTTGGGGCTAAATTTGGTTTATAAGAACATCAACTAATTAGATAATAATGAAAAACATTAATATATATAAATATTTATTCAAACACTCTAACCCTCTTTCAATTGGGTTAATTCTGCTAACATGTACAAGCTGTGTAGACCTAACCGAAGACCCGAGTACTTCAAGACCAGCCCCTGGCTCTTACTCTAATCAGTCAGAGCTGGAGCTGGGTGTTACTGGTCTTTATAGCCAAATGGCAAATATGGCCTCCATGACCACTTTTATGGTTTCTGGCTGGGGTGGTGATGATATTACCACGCATAGAGTAAGCAATAAGGCCGACTTCAGAGAATATGACCAACGAGCTGTCTCTGCTTTAAATGCAAGGTCAGCTACAAACTGGAAAAATATTTATTCTGCCATTAGAGCAGCCAATAGTGTAATTGCCAATTCCGAAGGGCTGGTTCTACCTCTTAAAAACGTCCAAGACCGACTTCTGGGAGAGGCCTATTTTATCAGAGCTGTAGCCTTTTTCCATCTGACCAGAATTTTCGGAGAAATACCATTGCATTTAGATATTAATCCGCAAGTAGATTTACCCAAATCCTCTCAAGTTGAAGTTTACAGCCAAATTGAATCTGATTTTAAAACTGCCGAATCTCTTTTACCTACAATCTACCCTGGTGTGCAAAAGGGGGCTCCAAGACCTAATAAAGGATCTGCCAAAGCTTTTCTTGCCAGATTATATCTAGATTGGGCAGGTTTTCCTGTTAAAGATCAATCAAAATATACTTTAGCAGCAAAAACCGCAAAAGAGGTAATGGATAATGCTTCTAGCTATGGTTTTGCTTTAGTTCAAGATTTAGAAAGCCTTTGGACTGTTGGCAAAAGGTTTAACGATGAAAGTATTTTTACTATAGCGTACTCAGTAGCAAATGGCCTAGCAAACCGAAAGTTTGGAAAATTAGGTCATCCGACAGATTTATTAGGGTGGCAGGAAACTTTTGCTGAAATTAGATACTATGAAGATTTTCCTGAACAAGCCAGAAAAGAAGCAACATATCGTACAGAATATGACTGGGAAAACTTTACAGATCAAGCAAATCCTGTATTTAAAAAAATTGTTGGGCCTAAAGATGATATCCCGTTGCAAGATTTCAATTCGGATAGAAATGACTATCTAATGAGGTATGCGGAAGTTTTACTAATCTATGCTGAAGCATCAGGAAGATCAGGAAACGTGACTCCTGAGGCATGGGAAGCTCTTAATAAAATAAAAAGAAGAGCTGAAGGTTTACCCTATGGTCAACCAAATTCAGACGTAGATGTTACCTCAGGAGATATTGCTGAAATGGCATACCTAGAAAGAAAATGGGAATTTGCTGGTGAATACCTAAGGTGGCCAGATCTGGTAAGAATGGAACGTGTACAAGAGGCCTTAAGTAATAGGAACCCAAGAGTATCTAAAAATTCTAATGGTGAGTTACTTAAAGAACCCAATGCCATTATTGGCTCTTTAGGCACAGATAATTATTTTGCCCCTCTCCCTCAAAATGAAGTAGAGCTCAACCCTAATCTTAAATAGGGTTAACAACAGAAATTTATTAAATCAAACGATAGGTTCATTAACCTGTCGTTTGATTTTGTTTTATTTCACTTCTGAAACTTGGTAATAGCTATATTTTATGAATAAGAGAATCCTGAATACCCTTGTTGTTCTTCTTTTTACAGTATATGGATGTGACTCTTCGCAGCACATTTTCGAAAAACTGGATCAAGAAACTACCCATGTACTCTTTGAAAACCGTATTGATGAAACCATTGATGCTAATTACTTTCAATATATGTACACTTACATTGGGGGTGGAGTTGCCGCAGCCGATTTCAATAATGATGGTCTTGAAGATTTGTTTTTTGTATCTAATTCTTATGATAACAAGCTTTATTTAAATAATGGAAATTTTGAATTTGTGGATATTTCAGAAAAAGCTGGTATTATAAAAAGACCCGGATTTGACGTAGGTGCGGCCATAGTAGACATTAACAATGACGGATGGCTGGATATTTATATCACCAGGGGTGGATGGAAGCCTGAGAATGATGCCTTCGCCAATATGCTGTACATTAATAATGGTGTAAAAACTGGCTCGAAGCAAATTACCTTTACTGAAAAGGCCGCTGAATATGGCCTGAATGATATAAACCGAGGGGTAGCTGCTTCCTTTTTTGATTACGACAAAGATGGGGACTTGGATGTCTATATAAGCAACACCCCAGATTTTGAAGATAAAGGGAACGTAATTCTGGATTTAGAAAAAGTCAAAGTGGATCCTAAAACCGTTGCTCAAATGGGGAGCGATAAGCTCTATCAAAATAACGGTGAAAATTTTTTTAAGGATGTTTCTACGGAGGCTGGTATCTCACCCGATATAGGCTTTGGCCTAAGTCCGCAAGTAGGAGATCTCAACAATGACGGCTGGCCGGATATTTATGTTTGTAATGATTTCAGAATACCCGATTTCGTTTATATCAATCAACAGGATGGTACCTTTAAAGATCGTCGGAGCGAGAACCTTCAGCACATGTCGTTTAACAGCATGGGTGCAGATATTGGAGATATAAACAATGATGGCTTTATGGATCTATTCACTTTGGATATGAACCCTGAAGATTATGTAAGAGCTAAAACCACTATGGGTGTTACTTCACAATATCAGTTTGAACTCATGGTGGATAAAAATTACCATTACCAGTATATGCATAACATGCTGCAGCTCAACAACGGCGATGGCACTTTCAGTGAGATTGCGAATATGTCTGGTGTTGCAAATACGGATTGGAGCTGGTCCTGTTTATTTGCAGATTTTGATTTGGATGGTTATAATGACATTTATGTTTCAAACGGGGTTTTCAGAGATGTTATAGACCGAGATGTAAATAACGATATACTACAGGATTTGAAAAGGCATGGCACAAAACCTTCTAATGAAGATTTTCTTCGTTTTACAAAGACATTGCCTCAACAAAAGTTGGATAACTACATTTACCGAAATAAAAAAGATTTGACTTTTGAAAATGTTACGAAAAAGTGGGTCAAGAGTAGCCCTACGTTTTCTAATGGAGCCACGTATGCAGACCTTGATAATGACGGTGATTTAGAGATTATAGTAAGCAATATCAATGAACCCGCTACTATTCTTAAAAACAATGCTAGAGAGCAGGGTAAAGGTAATTTTCTGCAAATAAAAATAAATGGCCCTGCACATAATATTGGTGGTATAGGAACTACCGTTAAGCTCTTTGTGGGAAATGGTGAAGTACAAACCCGTCAACTCATTACCACTCGGGGTTTTCTTTCAAGCGTAACGTCTAAACTACATTTTGGTTTGGAAACGAAGGAAGACATTTTGTCGCTTCATGTCTCGTGGCCAGATGGGAAAACCCAGGAATTCAAAAAAATAAAACCCAATCAATTACTAGAATTAAATTATGATAATGCAACAAAAACTAGTCAATTCCAAAACTCCAAGCCCAAAAATAATACTCTTTTCACTAAGATTGAAAGCCCTTTTAAACACATTGAATCTTCTTTTAATGATTATAATTTACAGCAACTATTGCCACACAAGCTGTCTCAAACGGGGCCAGCTCTGGCAAATGCAGATATTAATGGTGACGGTTTTGATGACCTATATTTAGGTGGAGGCAAAGGATACCCAGGAAGAATTCTCGTGTCTGACAGTACTGGAGGCTTTTTGTCAATTGAAGTTGAAGAATTCAATACAGATGCCAACAATG
>NZ_JBSRVI010000009.1:0-8302 GCF_055134445.1 Arcticibacterium sp. | reverse complement strand
CTAAAAGTTAAAATACATAAAAGTCTCAAATTAAAATTAAGGAAATTTATCATCAAGCAAAAAGAATGCCTCACCCTATCAAGATCGAGGCACAGTAACCCTACATTTACTCCTGCTTATTTATCAGAAAAAGCTATCTCGTATAATTTCATTTAATTTTGTTACTACTTGCGAGCAGCTTTGTAAAACCGCATTATAAAAATTCTCTTTTAACCTTAAGCAGAACCATCCCTAAATGTAGCATATCTGTTTCTCAATCATTACAGAAAAATCTCACTTCATCACATCTCTTATTATAAGCGTTAAAAGAGTAAGCAGAAAGGAGGCATGCCATTATTTGCACACAACTGTCTTTATTTTAAAATCTAATTACGCATAAGAAAACCTGTTGTTTCCTTCCTCAGCACATAAGAAGAAACTATCTTAAGAGTAGCGTAACTCAAATTTCTGTAATAAAGGAGAATTACTTTTTACTAATTCGAGTTCCCTTTCAGAAATCATAAGTCTCGTCACTTTTATCTTTAGGATAGATTTATCAGGGTGGGTTTCAAGAATAACCTTCAAAAGCTTATCGTAGTAACTGTCTTTAAACACATAAAAGTAACCGAATTCCTGGACTATAAGCTGTTTCAGTAAGTTTCCATGATAATTTTCAGGATTGTGAAAAATCAAGTGTATTTCCAGATTCGGTAACATTTCACTTATCTCTTCTTGGATTTTGAGCTTATCTACTTCGGCGAACTCCTTTAGTGTTCGAACGACAATAGTGAGCTTAAAAAAATTAAATCTAAAAAAAGAATAAAACTTCTTCAAAAGGTTTAAATACGGAATATGCTCTGATTGCACGGCCACAAGTACCTTATTTTCAATCTTAATGGCACTGGCCAAAGGCACCATCATGACATTGCAGTCTACTTCTCTGTAAAGCGTTTTAATGAAACTTCCAAGTCCATCTCCTTTCCCATTCCCCTGAAGACCAATAGACACGAATAAATAGCCGTAATTGTTCAATTGTTCTATTAAGTCATCTCTTTGATGTTCTCTAAAAAGTTGAATTCTTACCTTAGAAATATCATTTAATGAAAGCTTAAGTTCTTCATTAATAGCACTCAATTTCTCCAAAGATTCTTGATAATTCTGCTCTACCATATGAAGGACGTCAAAATCCACTTTATAATCCCAAGTATTAAAAAGTAAGGACTCAAGGGCACGCCCCGCATTTTCAGAAAAATCTGTACAAAAAGCTATTTTAACATTGCAGTTCATTACTTCACTTTATTATGAAAACATCATACCTATGCCTGAAAAGTCGTATTAAAAAAATACCACCAGTCAGACTTATTTTTATCAATTTAAAGTAAGAAGTCAGCGAAATTAACCTGTTTTTATCTCAATTCGTGTAAAGCAATCATCACATCAAAACAGTGATTTAATGATTATAAACAGCGGAAAGCCATGTTTACGAGACAATTTTTAGTAAATTTTCTGCAAAGTTTAAAAAAAATATCAAAGACAAAAAAATGCCTCACCCTATAAAGGGCGAGGCATATAAAACCTTCGTTTATTCCTGTTATTTATTAGAAAACTCTATCTCGTTTAATTTCATTAAATAATCATTGCTTGAAGCTGCTTCGTTTCTAAAAACCAGATACACATCATGAAAACCTTTAATGTCTGAAGAGACCGCTAAGTTAGCTTTAGAACTATTTTGTCTTCTCCAATCTACCGCACTCACCCCTTCTGGTGGTCTTCTAGGACCACTTGGACTGTTCACAGGAATGTCTTCTGAAATACTTATTAACTTTCCATCTGGAGTGTCTAAATGCAATTCCACCTTACCTCCGACAGTACCAGACCTTTCTGAGTTTTGAATGTAAACATGGATGTTTGTCACACCAGTAAGATCAATATTCTTGTAACCGATATAAGACTTGTCGCCTACCGCGAAAAAAGCATTCCCAGAAGCCGTCAAAACTTCTGTGGCCTTACGAAAATCAGCTGTATGAGGCCTTAAATATGGGTCTTTCAAAACAACTACTTTCTCTGTCAACAGCGGTTTTACACCTTTACCACCCTTGTCTTTATACGCAGCTCTTAAAACAAAACTGCCTTCTTCAAATTCATAGTCTGGCTTCATCGGTTTCACTACACCGCTTAGACCTAATGAGGATATTGCACCCCCTGTAGAAGACATATTAAGTATGAAGTCCACCATTCTGCTGGCATCAGAATTACTCAAATCTGGATGGGCACTCATTCCGTGCTCTCCCCATACGCCGCTACCACCATTGATAACTTTATCTACCAACAGCTCTCTATTCTTTTTTGTGTTGGCATAACGCTCGCTTACGGCCACATAACTAGGCCCGATGGACTTGGCATTAAACTGATGACATGAAATACAATCACTAGCTTCTATTAAACTTTTTCCTACTGCAAAAGACGCCATAGCATCCACTGTAGCATGATTTGCTGCCATTTCTATTGGGTCATAACCGGCAGGAACGTAATCAAAAGTGACGGCCACTTCTTCTGGAGTAATGCCATTTTCGGTACTTCCATCTTCGGCATCAGCCACTTTTACCGTAAACTGCAATTCTTTCTCTCCGTAGTAGAAAGTCTTGTTTTCTTTATTTAGGCTTAAAGTTATGGCGGGAGCCTCATTACCAGCGGTTATAGAAAAAGATTTAGAATTCGTCGCCTTTTTGGAGTCTGTCACAACTAATTCCACCTCAAAATCGCCACTTTCTTCAAAAGTATAATTTACTTTTTCTCCGGAAACCGAGCCTATCTCTACACCTTCTTTCTTGATTTTCCAATTGTAACTTAATTTACCTTCGTCATACTTATCATAATCAGTAGTTCCTTCTGCAGAAAAATTAACGGTAAGCGGTACCTTACCAGAACTCACATCAGAACTGGCTTCCACCACTGGTTTTCTGTTGCCTGAATTGTACTCCAACTTAACCAACCGAGAATTTTCATTTCCTTTAAACCATGCCGTTCCATATTCCAAAACATATAAATCGCCATTAGGACCAAAATCCATATCCATAGCTCCACTGAAGTTTTTCTCAGGTAGTACTTTCTCCATGGACACATAGTTGCCGTTTTCGTCCATAGTGACAGCCATTATCCAGCCTCTCATAAACTCGGTAATTAACCACTTACCTTCATAGTAAGCAGGCCACGGTCTGGCGGCATCTTTGAAATCTGCTTGTCGGTAAACGGGTCCACCTGTGGCACTACGGCCTGCGGTCCCCATCAAAGGAAACTCAGGAGATGGGCCATATGGATAATACAAAAAAGCGGGAACAGCCTTTGGTAATTCTTTAATACCGGTGTTATTGACTGACTCATTGACCAAGTTATTTGGGTCAAAAGGTTCGCCGTAAGTACCGTCTTCAGAATTGTATCTATTATAAGGTCTATTATTACCAATCAAATAAGGCCATCCAAAATATCCAGCTTCTTTAGCTTGATTAAACTCATCATAACCCATAGGTCCCCAAATAGAATCTTTGCTGGCATCTGGACCTACCTCACCCCAATATAAGTAACCTGTTTTGCTATCTAACGAAGGCCTCCAAGGGTTTCTGTGACCCATGGTGTAAATCTCTGGACGCGTTTTCTCCATTCCCACTGGAAAAAGATTGCCCTCAGGAATGCTATAAGTACCGTCCGCTTCTGGATGAATTCTTAATATTTTTCCTCTTAAATCCATAGAGTTACCAGGAGCTCTTTGGTCGTCTTCATTTTCATGACCTGGAGCTTCATTTAAGTTTGAAGCACCACTTCGTGGATTAACCGTATTGTTTCCTACGGTCAAAAACAAATTGCCTTGTGCATCCCATGTCATACCTCCTCCAGTATGGCAACACTCTTCACGCTGCGTAGGCACCTCTAAAATCACTTTCTTAGAATCGTCTACTAGGTAGTCGTCCACAAACTCATATCTTGCTAAAACATGCTTAGGCGTTTCTGGGTCTGCATAATAAAGATAAACCCAATGGTTTTGAGAAAAATTAGGGTCTACCACCACACCCATTAAGCCCTCCTCGGCCTCACGCACATTTCCTTCTTTATTGGTATACTTAGTATTTACCTCTATCCATCCAGCATCAGAGGTTTCTTTCGTGTCTTCGTTGATAAGCTTTAGTCCTCCTTTACGCTCTACCACCAGCACTTTGTTGTCTGGCAAAAATGTCATTTCCATGGGCTCATCTAAGCCTCTGGCCAAAACAACTTCCGTAAATCTGCTGTCTTCTGGTTTGGTGTTGGGGTCATCTTCACTGGAACATGCATTTAGCAGCAGTAGAATGCCCAATGCATAAAATGAGTATTTCATATAGGTGTTTTTGGTTAAATTTCAATTCAAAAATACTCCATCCAAAAGAAACAAACTGCCACATTCGATATATCTTATCTATTAGACGACCTTCCCCCAAATAAACCGTATATATGGCAAAAAAAACACCCCGAATTTCATGCTAAGTATTTGATTTCCTTAGCCATTCGCCTCTACAACCTTAGGTTTACAAAGAGCCAGCAGCCATATCTATAAGCCTACCTATGCGTTCTGAAACTTGGATACTACTAGAAGTTTCTATCGCTTTCGAAGTTACCTTCTTCAGCGTCTTGGCTATGATGTCTATCACCTTTTCGTCTGTATGTTTTGCGGCAAAATCTTCTAAATAATGCTCCACAAAAACTAAGAAAATAACATCTTCTAGCAGTTGTGTTTCTTCGTTTTGTTTCAATTGCTTTTTCTGCAATAAAAACTTCACTTTATCTATCAGTTCATCCTCATAACCCAACACTGCCAATATTTCTCCTGCCGTTTTGGCATGATGAATAGCCAGCTGACTTCTCCATTTCAGATAACCCGTTCTATCCATAGGGAAACTATCTCTAGGCATTTCCCAGCGACCTATGTGCTGACTTCGTGCAGCCAACTTAACTTGGTCTGGAGCTTTAGAATCATATCTATTTAGCCAAATACTCATTCTAAGACCATAAAGTGTTTCTTTACTTAACTTTTGATTCCCAATACTTTCTTGGTTCGGGTCTTGGTTATTATAGGCGTCAAATGCCGCAAAGGCTGGTGATAAGTCTCTCATTTTTATAGTATTAATTGCTTGAAAGCATTTCTTTTAATTCTTCATAAGCCTCCTCATATTCCCAATAAATTATCCTATCAAAGGCGTAAGAAGTCAAGATAAACTTTTCACTTATTGACAATATCCTATCTACTTTGATAAGCTTTTTAGCCGAATTCTGTACCTCTACAGATTCCAGAATCTCTTGGTTATTTTCATCAAAACCATGCAGTATTTGATGGTTTTTGACAGTTACTTCTATGAATTCTTTGTTTTGCATTTTTACTCGAAATATTAATTCATTTCTTTAGAGAACAATTATAAACCATGCAATGCCCAAATCAAACTTCCGAACAGTTTCTTTCTTCATTTTGTGTCTTAGCTCTTTTTATTTCTGCCAAGGGCAAGATTCCTTAAGAGCACTAAAAAGTGAAAGGTATTTTCACAAAGGTAAAGTCTTTCAAGCCCTTTACTTTAACGAAAAAGGGCAAAAAATTTTAGAATGGGAAAACGATATTGGTGTTTATAGACTTGTCTCGAATGGCCTTAAAGTTTATAGTTATGATAGTCTTAAAAATGATAGACTGACCACCCATTATAATGTAAAAGTCAAAGATGAAAGGACAGTTACATTTTTGAGAGAATCTGGCGAACCAGATGGGCGAATTTATACTACCAAAACTGATTCAATTACCGATAGAGAATACTCCGAATTTTTCATATTCCAAGTGGCCAAGAACTATAAAAAGTACACAATAGAAGAGCTTCCTAAATTAGCTTTTGCCGCAAGATTTGATAAAATTAGGCTTAGCGAATGTAAGGGTATATTGATAGATTCTACCGCAACCTTAAAAGAGTATAGGGCAGAAACCAACGAAAACACATATCACTTCTATGGTGCTATTTATGACTCCCTAGGAAACTATGTAAAAGGCTATAACAAACATTTTTATGGTGATAAAATGTATCAGCATGAAACTGAAACTATCAGAAACACAGAAATAATCAATTACAAAGACTTCTATTTACCCTCTAGTGAGAATAGACTGACAAGCCATCAAAGAATAATTATAAAATCTAATGACAGTAAACAACCCATACAAAAAGAGTTTTTCCGAGTAAATACTGAAACTGGAGCCAAAAAACTAGAGGAAAAAATTGAATACGAATACTTCGGAGATAGACTAGAAAAACAAACAATAACCAGAGGTAGAAAAAAGTACGAAGTGGAAATTAGTAGGACTTATTGGTAAGTTTCGGTTATGCTATAAAGCAGAAATCAAGCATATTGTAATTAATTTCTTATAACACGAGAAAACAATATTTGTCACAATTTTGGCTTTTAATGGTCAAAATTCTGCCAAATTAAAAGATTGAATATTACGACAATTTTCTGACGATTCGCTTTTGGGCAGCAGTTACCACCTCTACTATTTCTATGACCTCTTGGCTGCTTTCATCAAAACCATGCAGTATTTGATGTATACAGACTAGAGGTTTTTAAAATCGATAAACAACTTCATTACTGCTTTTTCGACCTCTTTCATCACTGGCTCTAGAATTACACCAACATTACGTTCAATAATACTCTTATCTGCCGTAAATAATTTATTTACCCTTATAAACGAATCTAATGGTAAAGAGACACTTGTGATATCCTCTTTTTTCAAGGGTACAGGAAAAGGTTCATTCTTATTTATACTTGTTATTTGACATAGAATGATATCTTCACCACCCCAATCAGCTAAGACTAATGCTGGACGCAATTTAGAATTACTTAAATCAGAAAAAGGAAACTTAACTACAACAACATTACCAGCTACAAATTTCTCCATGCTTCGTCCTCTTCTTTTGAAAGCCAATCCTTGGCTAACGATTGCACAGAAGCTAAACTAATGTTTAGTCTATGTTCTTCGACTCCTATCCTGTCAATCAATTCCAATTTATCTTTCGAAGATAAATTATCAATCATTTTGACTATTTCGTCTAAAGTATAAGTTTCTTTTTCACCTAGTACCTTTCCCATATCTATTCTTTTCTTTTTCCCCTCTGTATCAGAACGAAATTAACCAGATTTTCATTCATTAAAAACATAAACAGTAATAATTTCACTTCATAACATCACTCCAAAGCCACCTCAAAGACATTGGCAAAATAGCCCCTCCATGTTCTGAATTATGACCTCCAGTTCCCCATGCTGTTTTCACTTCATAGTCTTTGTACTTTAAAGCAGACTCCATTTGTAGATTACCCAAATACCAGTCTCCATGAATATTATTCAAATCAGTGCTGCCATCTTGCATAAATATTTTGATATCTTTCTTTGCTGATTTCCTGATAATCCCAGGGTATCTATCACCTCCACGAATGTTGGTAAAACTTCCAATATGACTTAATACTTTATGAAAGAAGTCTGGCCTTTGCCAAGCCGCTGTCCAAGCACATATACCACCAGATGATAAACCACAAATGGCATGTAGCTTTCTATCCTCTGAGATGTTAAGTGTTTTCTTTAATTCAGGAATCAGCTCTTCCAGTAACATCGTCACATATCTATCATCCATTTCGTCATATTCATTTGCTCTGTTAGAACTTTGAAATCTATTTTCTGGTAAATCTTCCGAACTGTGACCTGGAGTAATAAATAAGCCAATAGTTATGGGCATCTCTTTTTTATGAATGAGGTTATCAAAAACTATCGGCACTCTCATTGCTCCATCATTCTTAACATAAGCTTGCCCATCTTGAAAAACCATCAATGCTGCTGGTTCTGACACGTCATACTGAGCTGGAACATAAACATGGTATTCTCTATAATTATCATAAGAAGGGCTGTGCCACAGATATTTTGTAACCTTACCTTCGGGTACCCCATCCTGTCTATGAGAATCAGGGCCTAATTGATATTGAGCCGAAAGGCTAAAAGGAATAAGAAAAATGAGAGCAAATAGGTGTTTCATAAGGGGTACTTTTAAATCGCTGCCAAAAATGAATTTATAAAAAAATCGCCCTGAAAAATTCCAGAGCGATAAAAAAAAGAGTTATTTAAGGATTAAACTTTATTTGGGTCTGGGTGTACATAACCGGCTCTATAGGCTCTTTTCAGCATGGCGGTAGCTTCTTTATCTCCCACCACAACACGTTTCACAGGGTCATAAACCAAAGGCCTTCCGCCCAACTCCATAGAAATATTTGCCAAAATA
>NZ_JBSRVI010000008.1:0-11449 GCF_055134445.1 Arcticibacterium sp. | reverse complement strand
GCGGCTAAAATGTATTTACCTTTCCATTTTATGGCACCAGCATTAAAGACAGCATTTATTCCAAACCTTTTCATGAGAAAGGGGTTCGTAGCCGGATTTAGGTCATATTCCCAACTTAGTGGAACATGTTCCGCTGTCAAAACAGGATTCTTATATCTATCAAAAATCCCATTTCCTAATTTCTCCTTCTCATTGATTTTTGAAATCAATTCGTCTTTTTGCCGTTTTAAAGCTTCTAATCTACTGTTAAATTCCATTAAATATGTGAATACGTTTGCCTATAAAATTTGAGTTATCTTAACCCGTTCTCAAACAGAACATTTCTGGAATCGGTCGTCATTTTAAAGTCTTCTTTCCTACTTAAATCTAAAAAGAGCAGGTTAATGCTTTACGGATCCATTACAAAAATAGAATCAAATAGCTTTCTAGAATAACACATTTTTATCAATTTATAAGTCATACAAAAAATAGGAGCGAGTAATAATGTTCATAAAACAAGGCTCATGGCAAATAAACCCTGAAATTTACGATTTGGTAAAACGACACTTAAAGCACTACTTTTGTCATATACCCTAAGCCCTAAGAAATAATATGTCTCATGTTTACAGAGAAATAACACCCCTAACTCCTTATGACTGTTTTTACGTCATAACTAGAACCAAGACCAACTTCGATTTCCCCGTTCACTTCCATGAAGAATACGAACTGAATTTTATTTTGAATGCCAAAGGTGTCAAGAGAATTGTGGGAGATCACCAAGAGGTTATTGGTGATGTGGAGCTAGTGCTGGTAGGCTCTAACTTGCCTCATGGCTGGGTTAACAACGATTTTATCTTGGACGAAGAAAAAGGTAAAATAGAAGAAATCACGATTCAGTTTCATAGAGACCTGTTTGACGAAAACTTCCTTAAAAGAAATCAATCCTATTTTCTTCGCAAACTGTTTGAAAAATCTATTAGAGGGATAAGTTTTTCCAAAGAAATAGCTCAGAAACTGACACCCAGATTTCAGTCACTTACTCAGAAAACTGGGTTTGACAGCGTTTTAGAACTTCTAAGCATTTTGCATGAGCTCTCTAAAACCGACCAGATGACGCTGCTCTCTGAGGATTCTTTTGTAGGGAATAAGACGACATATAACAGTAGGAGAATAGAAGCGGTTTTTGCTCATATGAGAATCCACTTCGCCAAAGAAGTTACCCTATCTGATGTAGCCAAAATTGCAGGAATGACAGACGTATCCTTTAGTAGATTCATTAAGAAGAGAACGGGAAAAACCTTTATAGATAGCCTTAACGAAATTAGGTTAGGCCATGCCTCCAGAAAACTTATTGATACTACGGAAACCATTTCAGAAATAGCCTATAAATGTGGTTTCAATAACCTTTCTTATTTCAACAGACTTTTTAAATCTAAGAAAAACTGTACACCAAAGCAGTTTAGAGAGGACTTTGCCGGTACTAGAACATTTATTTAGATAGCTTTTGGTGTTTTTTATTTCAATGCAGCAAGTTCCATTCTTCGGCGTTTTTTTATTCAGATTTCAGTTCTTTTCAAGAAACCATTAAGCACTTCTTTTGCTGTAATTTCTTACGGCTAAAAAGTTAAAGAATATGGCAAAACCGACCATAGCAAAAAAGTCTGGTAATAGCTCTGAAAAAGTACTTCCTTTAATAAAAACTGCTCTAATAACCCTAATAAAATAGGCCGGAGGATTTATCTTGGTAAGCCATTGTGCCCATTCAGGCATACTCTCAATAGGCGTATAAAGACCACCCAGTAGGATAAAAATCATCATGATAAAGAAAGCGAAAAGCGTAGCCTGCTGCTGAGATTCTACAAATGTGCTCACCAACAAACCGATACCCAAAACCCCTAAGAGATATACAGCAGCATAGATATATATGGTTAAATAGGAGCCTACGGGTATTATCCCAAAAATGAGCCACGCTCCTATCATACCCAAAGTAATAGAAATCATACCGAGCACCCAAAAAGGTATCAATTTCCCTAAAATAAATTCATGCTTTTTAAGTGGCGTAACGTTTAACTGCTCTATAGTGCCAACTTCCTTTTCAGCTACTATATTCAAAGCCGCCAAAAAACTCCCTACCATAGTGACCAAAATGGCTAAGACGCCAGGTACCATAAATAGATAATAATTTATATGTGGATTGTACCAGTTTGAAGAAGTTATTTCTATTTGAGGCATCGGTAACATCCTAGGAAACTGCACCCACTCCTCTCTAATTTCTTGATTAAAGTTTCCTATGATTTGGGTTGCATAGGCCGTGCCTAAACCTGCTCTTACTCCATTTACGGCATCTGCAGCCAAATGAAGGGTATTCTTATCTTCCTTTATTAAATCTCTTTCAAAATTGGCAGGAATGGTCAAAATAATATCCGTGTCTCCTTTTCCCACGCTTTCTAAAGACTTCTTATACGAATTATGGTATTCCGCCAATTGGAAATAACCCGAGGTCGTCAGCTTTTCTGTTAACCTTCTGGAATAGGTGGAATGGTCGTGATCGACAACAGAAATATTAATCTGTTTTATTTCATAATCCGCCGCAAGCGGTATCAAAACAAGCTGAACTATGGGCATGAGCAGAATTAAACGCAGAATAGCCGGGTCACGGAAAATCTGTTTAAACTCCTTCTCTAATAGAAAAATTAGGTTGTTCATTTATTTCAATTTAAAATGGCTTAATTCTATAAGGGGATTCACCCCTTTTTCTGCCGATTTGCCCTTGCAATGGAGCCAATGCTTATTTATTTCACGCCAACCTTACTTTAAACCTCTTAATGGCCACAGTAAGAAAAACCACCGTCATTAGGGAGAGTATCGCCGTTTGTTTCCACACAAAAGCAAAGCCTAAACCCTTTACCAAAATATTGCTAATGATATCATAATACCATTTGGTAGGTACTACATTACTAACTATTTGAAGTGGCAATGGCATGTTTTCGATGGGAAACATAAAGCCACTAAAAACCAAGGCAGGCATTAAAAAACCTACCAATGAAATAAACATAGCCACTTGCTGAGAATCCACTATGGCCGATATTAACAAGCCCAAAGACAGGGCTGTAAATATGAACAATAAACTCTCCGCCAAAAGCAACGGAACCGAACCTACGATAGGCATGTCTAAAACAAAAACCGCCATAAGCAAAATCAAAATCACGTCTAAAAAACATAAAACTAAATAAGGCACGGCCTTGCTTAAAACAACCAATATAGGCTTCATAGGAGAGACCAGAAGAATTTCCATGGTGCCCATTTCTTTCTCTTTCACAATAGAAACGGAGGTCATCATGGCACCCAAAAGCATAAGTATCAAGGTCATCACGCCTGGCACAAAACTATAGGCACCCTTTAACTGTGGGTTAAAAAGCATTCTGGTTTCCGTTTTTATTTGATACGGAATTTTCATTTGCCCAAACAGCTCATTCTGATAATCCATAAAAATGGCCGAGGCATAGTTTATCATAATATTTGAAGTATTGGGGTCCGAAGCATCCCCCACTAACCTTACTTGGGCATGATTGGCATGCAATAAATCTGTCTGGAAATTCTGAGGGAAAATAACGGCCATTCTTACTTCTCCTCTCCTAAAAGCAGGCTCTATTTCTGATTCACTTTTCAATATTTTATTGACGGAGAAATACTTGCTCTGGTCTAACTTATCAATTAATAATCTGGTGGTTTCATCATTAGAAAAATCTAAGACAGCCACTTTAGAATTTTTGACTTCAGAGGTGAGAGCAAAACCAAAGAGCAGCATCATCACGATAGGTAAACCTATCAGAATAATCATACTTCTTTTATCACGCAGTACGTGCCAAAACTCTTTTCTCACAAAAGCTAAAAAGACTTTCATATTATTTTTAAACTAAATTTCAGTCTGCTACTCTCCTCTTTTTGCTCCTCTGGCCAGCTGAAGAAAAACATTGTTCATATCCTTGACTCCAAAAGACTTTTTCATTTCAGATGGTGTGTCCAAGGCCGCTATGCCACCATCCACCATAATGCTCACCCTGTCACAATACTCGGCTTCATCCATATAATGGGTGGTGACAAAAACCGTAATCCCTCTGTCTGCTGCTTCATAAATCATATCCCAAAACTGTCTTCTGGTAATAGGATCCACACCGCCTGTGGGTTCATCTAAAAACACAATTTTGGGTTCATGAAGAATGGCCGTAGAAAAGGAGATTTTTTGTTTCCAACCTAATGGCAAGGAGCCTACCAATTTGTCTGCTTCTGAGCCAAGCCCCAGTCTATCAATAAGCACGTTGGCCTTTTCTTTTAGCTCCCTTCTAGGAATACCATAGATTCCGCCAAAAAATGTGATGTTTTCTCTCACAGTCAAATTCTCGTATAATGAGAATTTTTGACTCATATAACCTATGTTCTTTTTGATTTCCTCGTTCTCTTTGTAAACATCAAAACCCGCCACTTTTCCTATGCCAGATGAAGGCTCCAAAAGTCCGCATAAAATTCTCATGGCCGTAGTTTTCCCTGCACCATTGGCTCCCAAAAAACCGAATATCTCTCCTGCTGTCACATCAAAACTAATGGCATCCACTGCCGTAAAATCTCCAAATTTTCTGGTTAAATTTTCGGTATGTATTACTATCTCAGACATGGGCTTCTTGTTCTAGCATTAGTTTGATAAACACATCTTCTATTCCAGGATCAATATTTTTCACTTCCACATCATGATGCCCTTTTTCTTTCAAAAAATGTATTAATCCATGTTCCGAGAACTCCGCTGCATCTAGTGTCACATGACTTTCTTCGCCAAAGGCAAAGCAACTGGCGGTATTTTTATAAGCTTTAATATCTAGCATTAATTTATACCTATTGGTACCCTTAATGGCGTACATCTTTTGATAATGCTTGGCAATGACATTCTCCAGCGTGTCTAATTCCAGTATTTCTCCCTTCTGCATTAAAGCTATCCTATCGCATCTGCTGGCTTCGTCCATGTATGGCGTAGAAACCACGATGGTGATTCCTTTCTCCTTTAGCTTATCGAGCATATCCCAGAATTCCTTTCTGGAAACAGGATCCACTCCCGTGGTGGGTTCGTCCAAAAACAAAACCTTGGGTTCGTGAATAAGAGCACAGCATAGAGCTAGTTTCTGTTTCATTCCCCCCGATAACTTTCCCGCAAGTCTATGTTTAAAAGGCTCTATTTGTATATATATATCTTTTATCAGCTCGTAATTCTCTGCTACCGTAGTATCAAAAACAGTGGCAAAGAAATTCAGATTTTCCTCAATGCTTAAATCTTGATAAAGTGAAAACTTACCGGGCATATAACCCACAATCTTCCTGATATCCCAGAAGTTTTCTACCACGTCAAGGCCCATGACTTTAGCCGTACCTGAATCTGGAACATACAGTGTGGTCAAGACTCTAAACAACGTAGTCTTCCCTGCTCCATCTGGACCGATGATTCCGAAAAGTTCGCCTTCTTTTACTTCTAGGTTAATACCCTTCAGTGCCGTTATGCTACCTTTCTCATAAGTTTTGGTGATATTTTGAATACTAACAGCTGACATTATAATTTAACTTCACCGTACATACCAATCTTCAAGAAACCATCGTTTTTCACCACAATTTTAGTGGCATAAACCAGGTTCGCCCTTTCGTCTTTCGTTTGAATCGTTTTGGGTGTAAACTCAGCTTTATCGGCTATCCATTCAATCTTTCCCTTAAGTTCTTTATAGTCTTCCTCTCCGCTGTCTACCATAACGCTAACTTCCTGCCCCACTTTCACTTTTGCCAACTGTGTATTTGTAAGATATGCTCTCAGTTTTAATTCCGTCAAATCTGCCAGTTTGTAAAGGGCTTTTCCTGCACCTGTCACTTCGTTTTGCTCGGCATATTTCACTAATACCGTTCCTGCCGCAGGATTAAGAATTTGACATTTACCTATCAAATTATCCATTTGAGCTATTCTTTCTTTCATAGGATTTTGCTCACTCATCACCGCTCTATTTCCTATGGCTATCTGTTCTTCAGCGGACTTTATTTGTTGCTGTGTTACTTTCAATTGACTTTCCGCGGCTAATATCTGCTTACCAAGCACATCTACATTTCCATTTAAATCATCGAGCTGCTTGGTAGGAACCGCTTCTGCGGCTACCAGTTTTTGAACTCTCGTTTGTTCCTTAACTAAAACAGACAATTGTTCTTTTTGCGTGTCTAACTGTCTTCTTTGTGTATTCAGCTGCTCCTTTAAGACTTGAACCTGAGGTCCTGCAGAATTCCTTTTGGCACCTATGGCATCATAACTCGCTACTAACTGAGACTTCTGTAGATTGAGATTTTCACAATCTACCAAGCCCACCAATTGACCCGCTGTGAGCACGGAACCCTCTTCAATCTCTAGATCAAGGATTTTCCCGGAACTCTCCGAAGACACTATAATTTCGGTGGCTTCAAAAACGCCTGTGGCATCAAATTCATTATCGCTACCGCCACAACCGGCTATAAAAACAGCCAGTATCATCAATGATAAAATATATCGTGTTGTCATTTTATATTACTTTTTATTGACCCAAAATGAGTTTAATATTTCTTTCTGTTTGCATAAGTTGAACTTCGTGCAGAATTAAGGTCTGTTTGGCTAAGTCTTCTCTATTCAGTTCTTCTAAATAGTCTGTGGCCGTGATGACCCCATTTTCCAATTGGGCATTGGCCACTTTGGTAATTTGTTCTCTTATATTGATCAGTTTCCGATCGCTTTGCACCAATTTTCCTAGCCTTTCCATATCCTTTCTTTGAGCAGCCAATTGAATGTCCGAAGCTAAAGTGAAACTTTCTTTTTGTTTGTCTAGCCTCATTCTATTGATCTGAAGCTGTTGTATCTCATTAGATTGCCCACCATTATACAAATGACTCAGTGGCACCCTTAACTGAACACCTCCTATAAAATAAGGAGAGAAATCTTTGGCCAGAAAGTTCAAGCCAGGTCTACCGTACCCTCCTGTACCAAACAGCATGACTTTCGGCATATTTTTAGATTTCACAAGTCCCTCTAATGCTGTAGTAGACTGTTGCTGGGCAGTGAGTAAGTTAAGTTCAGGTCTTGAGTTTTGAGAGAAATCTGGCACTAGAGAAACAGGTGACTGAAAGGTAGCTTCCACAGGAATTTGCTCACCTGTTAATAGATAAATTGCTTCTATGGCAGATTCTCTTTTGGTTTGTATTTCCACGTATTGTTGTTGCAATTCCAGCTTTTTTGCTTCCAGAGCCAGTAAATTACTTCGAATAGCAATTCCATTTTCAACGGCAGATTTGACCTTAGCTATGTTGGCATCAATCTCATTCAAAATCAATGTCACATTCACCTTTTGTCTATCGGTAAAAATAACTCCGAAGAAAAGCTGAGTAAGCTGCTCTTCTGCTTTAAACAGGTCTACATCCACTTTGGCTTTCTCAATTTTTTGGCTGGCCAAGGCCATTGATTTTTGGCTTGAGGTAACACCTCCATCCCAAAGATTTTGCTGTACATCCAAAGTTACTTTATATTGATCTTGAGGTGGCGGCTGAATGTTTACACCTGGTAAAGAAATAGGCAAAGAAGTTACTTCCGATTGCCAAGTGGCCTGCCCACCTAAAGACGACTGTGGTAAATAAGACCCTTTAAGATTCTTTATTTGCAAATCCGTTATTTGATCAATAAAACCCAATTGACTTTGCTGTGGACTATGCTCTTTGGCTTTTATCACTAAAGCGTCCAATGAAATGACATCTTGGGCACTTAAATGACCTGCTAACAAAATGCCGATAATGAAAAACAATCCCTTCTTCATAATTACAATACGCTTAAAATTTTACGGGTATAGTTTTGGACCTCACTTATTCTCATCACCATCAGTTCCAAAAACGCCTCATGGGACAGCTGGAAACTGTGCTGTAAAATAGGCCTTCCTAGATAAGGAAAAATACACATTCCAATGAGAGAAAGGATAAACTGCATTGGGTTCAGTTCCGACACCAAACCTTTCTCAAGGTCTTTATAATAGCTTTTCATGAAACTTTCTGCAATGGCCTTCTTAAAGGGCAACTTTTCAATAAATCCATCACTTTCCTTTCTATTAATAGTACTGATAATAAAAAAAGGTATGACCGGGTGCTCATTCATAAAGAGGATATACTTTTCTACAAAAGCATCCACTTTGTCTACCAGCAGAGCCTCTGTTTCAAATATTGCAGTGACCTCAGGAAAAAACAAAAGAGCCTTCTCATTAAAAACTTTTTCAAAAAGCATCTCCTTAGATCTGAAATAATAATGCAACATAGCCTTATTAATTCCCGCTACATCTGCTATTTCCTGCATACGTGAACCGTCCATTCCATTTTTAAGGAATACTTCTTCTGCCGCTTTGAGAATTTTAATCTCTGTAGTTTCTTCTTTCGACAACCTTTTAGTTTATCTAATTAGTTTAACCATATGGTTAATTGCATCACAAACGTATTGGGAAAAATATTAGAAAACAAAAAAACATTCTTTAATTTTTTATGAAAGAAATCATAAAAAGCGATAAGTCAGTACAAAAAAAATATCTTAATCACCTAATATATAGGCTTTCACGTTATTTCCATTTTGCCCCACCAAAAGATTTCCATTGACATCAGCCAAGGCACGCACCTCTCCTTTTAGATTAAGACCTGCCTTATAAGAGGGAACAAAAGTAAAGTTTCCTTTGCCATCATTTAGGAAAACCTGCCCATGATTCGCTGAAATATTTCCAATTCTAACACGTGTATGCGTGTTATTACCTGCAGCTATTAAATCCATTTTCCCATCGCCATTTACATCTTTCGCCAGCATGGTATAAATGGGTGCTGCCTGAATTTGAACGGGTAATTCGACTTTTACAAACTTACCATTTTCATTTTTGAAATAGGAGGTCGACAGGTTCGTGGTTTTATAAACTACTGGTATAACGTCCGGAAAATTCTCTAAAAATTTAGCGGTGGTTACTCCTGCATAAATATCATAGGTGTTATAAACTTTCCGGAGTGGTGCTATATGATCTAAGAGCTCATCTCTACTATATGCGGGATAACTTTCTCCCTGTATAAAACAAGAAATAACGGGGTCTATCCTTCCATTTCCATCATAGTCTGCCAGATGTAACTGAAGGGGTTCCTTCTCTGAAGCACAGAATTGAGAATTAAGTCCAAGGTTTCCTGCTATTAAATCCATATCGCCATCACCATCAAAATCTTCAAAGAGAAGACTCTGCCACATACCCGTTCCACTTGGAATGACATTATTCCTCACTTCAAAATCACCACCCAAATTCTTTAAAACTTTAATCTCTGTCCATTCCCCTGCCAAAACCAAATCCATTTTCCCATCACCATCATAATCTACCGCTTTAGCATCTTTAATTAAACCCAAGTTTTCAAAAGCCTTAGACGCTAATCTGGTAAATACGCCTTTGTTATTCACATAAAATCTTGAAGGATTGACTACAGGATAATCTCCAGGAAGCACAAAACCAGCAACAAAAAGATCTTGATCGCCGTCGTTGTCGAAGTCTAAAACCTCAACCGCCGAGTCAGAGAAAATGTCGGCAGGGAAAGCTTCATCTGTTTTAGAAAAATTTCCTTTTCCGTCATTTAAATAAAGTCTGTTTTGAAGCATCAGGTCATTCGGCAAATACTCATACCCTCCACCGACAACATAGAGGTCTAAGTCGCCATCATTATCCGCATCAATAAAGGCAGCATCCACATCAGTGCAGAGTTCCCACTGTTTCATCAGTACCTCATTGGTAGCCACATATTTGCCGTTTCCCAAACCTTTCATTAACTGTCCAGGAGAATTTTTTCCGCCGCCTAAATAAAAATCTTCAATGCCATCAGCATTAATATCTCCCTTAACCAAACAAGGCCCTTGATAAGAATACATCCAGGGCAATAAAATTTGGCGATTAAAATCGTTTAGAGGCTTTTGACTATGCTCTACCCATTGAAAATCAAGTTCTTTAAAATAAGGTTCTTCATTTTCAGGAGAGGGAATTTCTGTAGGGTTATATGCTACGTCCATATATTTATCGATAGCGGGATTTAACAATGTCTGCCCTCTTCCATCTGGATAAATTATTTCAATCTTTTTTACGGCAGTCAGGCTCCCTAGACCGAAAAGCTGAGCTCCGTAATAGCTACTTTGAAAGCCATGATTAGGAGAAAACTCCCTATACTGAGAATTATTATCGGTATAAACCTTAATTTTTGTATTCAGAATCTCACTAGAATTACCTTTCAAATTTAAGGCAATAAAATGTCCGTTTTCTTTGGTTCTATTTTCAAAAACACTAGCCTCTTCATTTAAATTATTGGTGATAATCTCTAAATCACCGTCGTTATCCAAGTCGGCATATATGGCTCCGTTTGTAATTCTAGCATCTTCAAAACCCCAGCTTTTCTGAACGTTTTCAAAAGTCTGCCCTCCTTTATTTCTGAAAACATAGTTGGCCGTTTTAGTAGAAGGCATTTTGTTGATAATATCCATTACATTATCACTTCCTTCACTTCTCTGTTCGGAATAAAACTTTACAAAATCATTATTGGTATAGTCTCGTAGATAACCATTAGAAATAAACATATCTTTAAAACCGTCATTATCAAAGTCGGCTAGCAAAGGCGACCAACTCCAGTCTGTATTAGAGATGCCTGCCAGTTGTCCCATCTCTGCAAAACTTCCATTCCCTTCATTAAGGTGAAGCATATTTCGCATGACTTCTGGGTGAAAACCATTCTGAAGCATGTTCAAATAGCCTTCATAATTGTCTGGTCCGAAAAGTAGCTTTTGACGTCTATTATCTTCTGGAAGCATATCTGAAGTAAAAATGTCTGGCAGCATATCATTATTCACATCTGCCACATCATTTCCCATACTGAAATAACTCGTGTGGTCTACCATTTCGGCTATCTTATCCGAAAAAGTACCATCCTGATTATTGACATATAAATAATCTCCTTCTAAATAGTCGTTTGAAATATAAATATCCGGCCATCCGTCTTGATTCAAATCAGAAACTTGAATACCTAGACCGAAACCGATTGGATTTCCTTTAATACCTGCTTCTTTACTTACATCCACAAACTTGTTATTATCGTTTCTAAACAGTTTGTCACCTGCAAATTCATCTCTCATAAAATGAACGGCCTCTACATCAAAACGCTTAAAATCTTTCACGTTATGATTCATGACATAAGCATCTAAATCTCCGTCCTTATCATAATCGAAAAAGGCTGTTTGGGTGGTAAATCCATTACAATCCAAACCATATTCTGCCGCCCGCTCCTTGAAAACAAAATGGCCTTCATTGATATAAAATTTATTTTTTCTCAAGGCTGGATTCTCTTCATTTCCCGACACAGAAACATAAATATCTAATAGCCCATCGTTATT
>NZ_JBSRVI010000007.1:0-23651 GCF_055134445.1 Arcticibacterium sp. | reverse complement strand
ATATTAGATCCTACCAATGCGGATCCTAAAATATTAAATGAATACGGTCAGCAGTTTTACGATCTAAGAAAAAGAAAAGGTTTTACGCATGATGAAGCTCATAGCATCATGAAACGTCGAAGTTATTTTGGGGCTATGATGGTTAAAAACGGTGCGGCAGATGCCATGATTGGTGGTCAAACCAGAAACTATCCAGAAACCATTAGACCTGCTCTTCAAATCATAGGAAAACGCCCAGGTTTAAGGAAAGTGTCTGGAATGTATATTTTAATGAGCCGTTTTGGTCCATTATTCTTAGCAGATACCACGATTAATTTTGACCCTTCCGTGGAAGAACTGGTAGAAATAGCAGAATTGGCGGCAGAAGAAGTAAGAAAATTCAATATTACGCCTAGAATCGCCTTCCTAACTTATTCTAATTTCGGTTCGGTAGCAAATGGCCCTGCTCCTATTCGGATGCGAACTGCGGTAGCAGAATTAAAGAAAAAATATCCTGATTGGATAGTGGATGGCGAAATGCAAGCTCACCTGGCCTTCGACCATGAGCTGCTAAAAACCAATCATCCTTTTAGCGATTTAGCCAACGGTAGTGCCAATACGTTTATTTTTCCTAACCTTTCTGCTGCAAACATCGCTTATAATATGGTGAAAGAAATTGCCAATATTGAAAAGATAGGACCGATAATAATGGGACTAAAAAAACCAGTAAAAATATTGCAAATGGGAGCATCAGTAAGAGAGATTGTTAACATGGTATCTTTGGCGGTAGTAGATGCTCAGAGAAGTGAATAAGTAATGGCTAGAGTATCCATCATTACGGTTACTTATAATGCAGAGGCTGTCTTAGAACGAACTATTAAAAGCGTTTTAAGACAGTCTTTTCTCGATTTTGAGTATATCATTGTAGACGGAGCGTCTAAAGACAGTACACCTGCTATATGTAAACAATACACCTCTGTTATAGACATTTTTCAGTCTGAAAAAGATAAAGGTATTTACGATGCCATGAATAAAGGTCTGTCTCTAGCAAATGGCGATTTTGTATGGTTTATCAACGCTGGGGATGAAATAGCTGAAGACAATACGCTGGCTCATATATTTTCTAAAACCACCCCTCAAACGGACCTCATTTACGGTGATTCTTACTTTGTAAATGATCAAGGAACAATTAGAGGTTTAAGGTCTGACCTCACCCCTCACAAACTTAAACCTGAAATTAGCTGGAAAGATCTCCGATTCGGAATGCTGGTGTCGCATCAATCTTTATTGGTACATAAAAACATTGCACCAAAATACATTTTAGGAAACCTTAGTGCTGATGTTGACTGGGAAATAAACTGCTTTAAAGCATCCAAAAAACAGCTTTTTATAGATAAAGCCATTTCAAGGTTCTTAGAGGGTGGTATCTCAAATCAGCAACTAGAAAAGTCGTTACATAATAGATTTAAAGTATTAAAAAATCACTTTGGTCTTTTCCCTACCCTTTATCATCACCTGTTCATTCTTTTAAGGGGATTGAAAAAAATAGCCACCAACAAAGGTAAATACTGGTAGTTAGCCGAGCATCATGATATCTGGAACAGCGATAGTCTTATAAGAGGTAAAACCTTCGCCATATTTGACGCCTATTTTATGCCCCATCTCTCTAGATCTGGCTTCCAGAAAGTCCAAGAAGTCTGGTGAAGAGATATAGCTTTGAGGATCCGCACTATTGGGGTCGTAAAACTGACTTCCAAAAGCCCTTATAGCCTTATCCTTAATATCCCAAAAGTCGGTGATATCTACCACAAAATCAGGCTCAATGTATTTATCCTGAATATAATGATAAAGATGTTTTGGTCTCCACTCTTTTTGCAGCGAGCCGTCCTCATTATAAGTAGGCACCATTCTTAAACCAGAATAAAAACAAGCATCTACAGCCAATGCACTAGACCTTCCATGATCTGGATGTCTGTCTTCAATGGCATTTGCAAATACTATTTCTGGCTGGTATTTTCTTATAACCTGCATCAATTTCAGCTGATGCTCTTCGTCATTCTTAAAAAAGCCATCTCTAAAGCGTAGGTTTTCTCTGGCAGAAAGTCCCATAATTACTGCAGAATCTGCAGCTTCTTGGTCTCTTATTTCGGCAGAACCTCTGGTTCCTAGTTCGCCTCTTGTAAAATCTACAATTCCGACTTTATAACCTGCGGCAATGTGCTTGACGATAGTTCCGCTACATCCTAACTCTGCATCGTCTGGATGCACCGCCATTACCAAAATATCCAGTTTTACGGCCATTCTTATTTTACTCTAATTCTTACGCCCACATATAGTTTTTTGTAGGAGCTAATTTTATTAAGACTACAAATTTCAGACACGGTAGTACCGTAGCTTCTTGCTATTTTAGAGAGATTATCACCCGGCTTTACTCTGTACCACACTTTTTGTACAATTTCTACTGGGGTTTCATCTTCAAAGTCGTCGGCAAAATCTTCAGCAGCTCCCTCCACATCAATGGTAGGCTCCATTTCTTCATCCACTTGGGAAGCGTCCACATCTCCTAAAGCCACTCTTGGAGAGCCTCCTCTTAGATAATTATACATTTTTGAGGTCATCAAAAACTCTTGCATTCTAATCTGCGTGTCGTCTCTTTTAAAATCAAAAATATTTCCAGCATCAAAAGGGGTGCCTTCATATCTTGTTTCAAAATGTAAATGAGAACCAGAACTTCTTCCTGTATTTCCTCCGCGGCCTATTTCGTCACCCGCTTTCACTACTGTATTGATAGGGAAATTCAGTTTAGACATGTGACCATAAACGGTCTCTAAACCATTATAGTGACGAATCACGACAGCTCTACCAAAGGCTCCTTTATAAGACGAGATCCTGATGACACCATCAAAAGCAGCATAAACGGGATCGCCTGTTTCCAAATCAATATCTGTTCCCCTGTGCCACCTACCCCATCTAAATTTAAAATGTGAAGTAACCGGACAGTGGTCTAATGGTGGAGCCCAATATCTCCCTTTGGTAAGATCGTACAGCTTAATCTGCACTACGTCTGTAAACTCCTTTGGATTAATACCATAAGGGTTGACATATTCATTGTCCCAGATGGAGAAATAACTAGCAATCTTCACCATTTCATCCGTTCCAGGAAAACGAGCCTCTTCTTCTATTTCCACAATCATAAGTTCACCTTCGTCTATTGAACTGGTGTCTTCATGAATGTTTTTATTCAGTCTTTTTATGGGCTCTATTTCTACCATGCCACCACTAAATGACTGGTTTCCTTGATAGTCTGAAGGAGCTTGGTATTTTGTTTCTTTTTTCTCAAATGAATTTGAGAATCTCAGTTTTGGTTCTTCTTCAAATTGAAAGTCAACCTCGTTCTCAAAAGTTTCTGTGGCATCAGATTCTTCCACCTTGGGAGGTTCTTCGCCTTGTTTCTTTTGGAAAATTTTGGGGGCTTTAATTACTTTTCCATGCTCTCGCTGGGCATACGTAGATGTCACAGCAAAAAGAAAAACCAAAACCAAAAAAACTCTATACATCATATTTTATTCGTGACCTGCTAAATATCTTTCGGCATCCAAAGCTGCCATACATCCCGTTCCGGCTGCAGTAACCGCCTGGCGATAAATCTTATCCATAGCATCTCCGGAAGCAAAAACGCCTTCAACGTTTGTTTTTGAACTACCTTTTTCTGCGTTAATATAGCCCGTTTCGTCCAAATCAATCCATCCCTTAAAGATATCAGTATTTGGCTTATGACCAATAGCCACAAAGAATCCAGTAGCAGTTATAACTGACTCTTCCTTAGTTTTATTATTAACGACCTTCACTCCTTCTACCTCGTCTTTTCCTAGAATCTCTACGGTCGATGTATTAAACAAAACTTCAATATTGGCTGTGTTTAAAACACGGTTTTGCATGATAGTAGATGCTCTGAACTCATCACGTCTTACTAACATCGTCACTTTTTTACAAAGTTTAGACAAATAGTGAGCTTCTTCGCACGCAGTATCACCAGCTCCTACCACTACAACCTCTTGTCCACGATAAAAGAAACCGTCACAAACAGCACACGCCGAAACACCCATTCCATTTAATCTTGTCTCAGATTCTAATCCAAGCCATTTGGCAGAAGCACCCGTCGCGATGATGACAGACTTAGCAATAATTACTTTATTTTCATCAATTATAACCTTATGAGCCAGTGGCGTAGAAAAATCTACTGCCGTAGCCATACCATATCTATTGTCTAATCCGAAACGCTCTGCCTGAGCTCTAAACTCTTCCATCATGGCAGGTCCTTGAACTCCTTCTGGGTATCCAGGATAGTTTTCTACATCATTTGTAATAGTAAGCTGACCTCCTGGCTGCCCTCCTTGAAACATAACAGGCTTAAAACCAGCTCTTCCAGCATAAATAGCAGCAGTATATCCTGCAGGGCCAGAGCCCAAAATCAAAACTTCTACGTTCTCTTCAGTCATTCTCTTATTTTTAGTAATTGACAGTTTTACTAATTCTCAACAGTCCATTTGACCGCAAAGTTCGCCAAATAAATAAGGAATACAAAGCCAATACCGAATACAAAAGTAGCCCAAAAAGACTTCTTATAATTTAAGAAGAATGTTAATAATTATTAATAGAAATAAGCGTACTATTTCGAACTAATGAAAACCTTAATGTCTGTATTCTTTGAGGGCGAAACGATGAAAATAAATGATAATGTTCTTAGCCTCGCCCCAAGTGACAGTTAACGACTCCGACCATGTCACTTTGAAAGAAACAACTACTATTAACCCGCTTTATGCATAAGGCAATCTCCCGATTTTATCGGGACCGTAGCTAAATTGTTTCCCATCGGCAAGCTCAGGGTAAACGCTATGCTAATTTTGTTTAATTATCTGATTAATTGCACTTTAAAACTCATAACGATTCCTGACGCATAATCCGGAATTAAGCAGCTAATGACAGTTTGAACAACAGACAAGCACCTCCTACAAGACATAGCTATACAGACCGCAAGATCTCAAATACGGGTGACTTAAATGCAAAACACTGTAAATGTTGAAAACATCATGTCACAAGACAAACGAAATTCTTTTAATTAATTCTTGAGCCTATTCTTCCATAAACTCATGCTGCTTAAGAATTTTTGATGGCATCAGATAGTAGCATGAGTTTTTCAATGGTAACATGATCCATCACTACAATTTTCCACCATTTCGGGTTTTTATGGCTGTCTGGTACCAGACCGAATCGTTTGGCTACTTCATGGTCAATACAATGATTTTTAATGGTCACAATATTAGACATGGGATGGCGATAGTATTCAATTCCTAAATCGGCTAAATGCTCACAAAGCCATTGCGTTCTTCTTTGAAGGATATATATTTTTTCCGACCAACCGTACGGCCCATGTCTGCTTAGGATCATCCAAGTGGCAATCACATTTGCTCCAGAACGACTACCTATGAGGGTAAAGTCTTCTCCTTCTACATAACTGGCTTCCTCGGTATTCGCGTACTTCATAAATCCTTTACGAATCATAAACACGCCAGTTCCATATGGAGCCTGAGCCATCTTATGGGCGTCTAAAGAGAACGAAGTAATCTTCTCATTTTTAAAGGTCAGTTGACTGTTCTCATCCGAAAAAGGATAATAGAAACCGCCATAAGCTCCATCTACATGCAGCTTATAAACACAACCTAAAGCCTCTAATGGTTTAACGAAATCATTTACTTCATCCACAGAACCAAACATGGTTGTCATCATATTACATACTACGATGAAATATTTCTTACCATCCTTTTGAGCCTGTTGGAGCACCTTGCTCAAGCCTTCATCTAAAACCTGACGGTCGTTTTCACCAACAGGTATCTTATAGACGGGAATCCCTAAAAGGTTACCAGCCTTATACATGGAATAGTGGCTATCTTCACTGCATACAATACAGATTTCGTCTCTATCAGCATTTTCTTCCGCCATGAAGTAATTACGATAAATCCAGATAGCTTGAATATTTCCTTCCGTCCCACCTGAGGCTATATAGCCATCATTCTGTAGGGGCTCTCCTTGGAGAATATCTACAGAACATATTTCTATCAATTCTTTTTCTATTTCATGTGTGCCCGCAAAGGCCGTTTCTGATTTACCCAAAGTATGACAGCCAATATGATTGGGGTTTTGAACTAAACTGGTTATGAAGGGAGCATCTTTAAGAAATGTGGCGTCTTGGTTAAAGACTTTTTCATCGAGGTGCGTGGCAGGCATCCCTAATAGGTTGGCCTCTTTGAAATTGATGTTTTGGGCTAAAGCACCAAATACCCTCGTTTTAATTTCTTCTTGTGATTTTTTCTTCCAATAAGTTTTCATTATTTTAGTTTCAAATGAATATCCGGTAACGCGATATCGGAGACTATAAAGGTACGTTTGTGTTCTAAAACGTGCAAAGGAAAAAGAGGTAGACTTGAGGCACTTAATAGGCGTGTTTTCTGGCAACAAATGGCAGCTATTGTTTTACTTCCAGACCGTTGCAACAATTTGATATCACTTTTATTGATTTTATAGTCTTAGAAAACAGAATACAAATGTTAAATGTTAGCGGTGTTTATTTAAATCTAGACCTCTATAAAAAAAGCAAAGTTTTTATAATCTGATTATTATAGTAAAAAATTAAGCCAAAAGAAAACTGATATAATAGGAGAGCAAAACATTGCTAATTCAAACTAGCAGCTAAAATTGTGACAAAAGAAAAACAATTTTATGTTTTTAAAATACCTTCGGAAAATGTTTGTCTATTTGGTGCTTTAACCATCTTTTTCGGAATGAATCAAGAACATAGAATTGCGTTCTGTACGGATTTCTCACCCAACGCCACAACGGCTTTAGAAAGTTTACTTTTTAGTATTTGGAATTATAATTTGGGCGTGGATATTATTCATCAAATAGAAGATAATGAAGAAGAATCCCTGCAAAAAATTGAGGAATTACGGGAAAGTTTAAAACACCACGAGGACCATAATGGACACATCCCTTTTTTTGTTTTTAAAGCCAATGAAAAGGATAAACTTTTAGAGCACTTAAATTCGGACAGATATATTTACGTGGAACTAGGTTTGAAAGGGAAAAGCCAAAGAAAAGGATTAGGTGGTTTTATTAAATCTATTTATACGCAAGTTGGAGAAGATGTTATTGTGGTTCCTCCTAAGCGAACTCAAAGCATAGACAATCGGTTTGCAATCCTTTTAGATAAAGAGCATATCGATTATTTATACCTGATACGGAGATATGCGAACTTTTTACAATTTAATTTTTGCAGGTTAACCATCATATTAAAGTCTTCAGAAGCAACAAACACCAATGAACTTGAAGTCTATAAAAAACAAGTGTTAGAAATCAATCCTGGACTAAGTAATGAAATCCATATTCTTCCGGAGAAAGAATGCAGCAGTTTACTTTTAAGTATGTTGAAAGAAAAAAAACAAGACGTTTACGTTTTCTTTGCTAAGGATTACTTCAATGACTTAATTTTAAAGTTTCTAGAGGATAGTTTAACCAGTAACGAGTTTGATACACCTTGCGTGAGATTTTTCGCAAATCCTGAAAGAGTTGCAATGTATAAGACTCCTTCTGGAGATGAAGATATTGTTTGTTTAAAGGATTTCTAAGGGTAAAAAAAACTTAGCACACGGGCCTGCGGACCAACCATGAAGTGATTTTATTATTAATCTTATATGTAATCAACCGGCTAAATTGTCAAAGCTTACCCACTTTGAATCTTTTTGAGTCGTTTCCTAACGATTTCTGATTCTATCGTGGATTTTGACCTATAGTCGCCGAGGAATAAATTACACAGTCTACAATCACAAACATACTATACCTCAAATTCTTGATATTCATAGGCTTGTTTGACTTCTAATCCAACGTGGAATATTCTTTTTTAGGATAAATTAAATTTTATACATTTAATTTAATCAAATATACTCATGAAGAATTCAGCCCAATTATTAGCCCTTCTATTGCCTCTTATGACTCTTTTAACGGGTTGTGAAATTATTGGAGGTATTTTTAAAACCGGAATGCAGTTCGGTATTCTACTTGTATTTATTGCCCTCGGGGTTATTTTTTATCTCTTCAGCAAGATGCGTAAAAGGTAAAATACTTTTCTCCGTTCCAATACTTTCTGAATGAGCATTTGATAGTCTTAATCGACATATGAAGTACAAAGACCTTATGCTAGACACTGGGGAGTGTATTTCAATAAAAAGCAGCGGAACTTGAACCTGTTTTATTTTAAGCTTGCACTTTCATTTTGTTCCAAGTTTTCAACACGCATTAATATGGCTCCAAGTGCAACTTTATAATGCGATAATTCTTCCTTCTGTTTACTGATCATGCTTTGCTGCTCTTGCAAAGCTTTGATGAGCGGAGCGAAAAGGTCATTATATCTAACGGAATAGTAACCATCGGGACCCTTATTTAGCAAGCCTATTTCTTCCTCTGAGAAGCCATATTTTTGAAGAGTCACTTCCAGTTCTTGAGCAATTAGGCCAAACTCAACATCCTGATATTCGTTGTTTTTGCGATGGTAGCTCACGGGCTTGAGCTCATTTATAAAGTTTAAGCCCAGTGGAAGAGGTTTCACTTCCTCTTTCCATCTTTTGTCTGAAGTGATACTCCAAGCCACCTGTGTTTCGGCTGCTGAAATGGAGGTGTTGCCCATTCTTATTTTATTGCTAAAATTAACCTTTGCGTCAAATCCAATGGCGATGGTATTAGATAGGAAACCAGAAGTGACATCTGCTTGATTACCTATTGCCGTATGGTTACTTCCTTTTATGTTAGTATATAGAGCATTACGTCCACTCGCTACATTATTATTTCCAATACTGTTATTATATAATGCACTGTCTCCAATGGCTGTATTATAGCCTCCGCTAATATTTTGACTAAGAGCCACTGAACCCGTGGCTACATTTCCATGACCTGAAATATTATTTTCTAATGCCAGTAGGCCTATGGCTATATTATTACTCCCAGAACTGTTTGTTATTAAAGCTGCCGTGCCAATTACCGTGTTATATACTCCATCAATATTACCCTCTAAAGCATCAACACCGACTGCAACATTCCCTTCGCCTACAGTGTTATAATACATAGCTCCAGAACCCAAAGCAGTGTTATTACTTCCTGTGGTGTTATCGCCCAATGCATACACACCAAATGCTGAGTTTCTGGAACCATAGGTGTTATGCAAAAGTGAGGTACTTCCAACTGCTGTATTACGAGATCCGGTAGTATTGTTTTGTAAGGATGACGAACCAACAGCTGTATTAAGAATACCATTATAAGGGCTTGATACTGTATTTGCCAAAGTATTTGGACCAAGAGCTACATTGCTCGAATCGGAGTCATTTCCACTTTTCTTGGATTTCAATCCATCTGGCGTAATGGTAATGGAGCCATCGATGGGGGTATTTGAATAGGATTGTATTTGAGCCTGTACCGTTAAACAAATCAGATAAAATGCAGTGATAATCAGGAAATTTCTCATAGAAAATATTTATTTTTTAGCATAAAAAAAGACCTTTCATGAAACAAATAATTTCACTTAAATGCTAAAGTGCCTATTCCAAAAATAAAAATTCAATCCCACAAATATCCTTGATTTTGAAAGGTTTTATTTAAAGGTAATACCCTATTTTTCAGAAGTATAATAAAGCTTTCGCTATCAAATTATCATGCTCAAATCTGAAAATTTCCTTATTGTAAGCCTTCCTATCCCTAATAAAACCGCAACTCTATTCTTCTGTTTTTACTTCTGCCTTCATCGGTATCATTACTGGCAATAGGTTTATCCTCACCAAAACCCTTAGCCTTTACATTATCTTTACTTAATCCTTGCATAATGAGGTAATCCACCACAGACTGAGCACGTTTTCTAGAAAGCTCTGCATTACTCTCCTTTGTGCCCACGTCATCTGTATGACCAGAAATTTCCACTTTCAAACTTGGGTTTAGCCAAATTAGCTCCGATAATTTGCTCAGTTCCACCATAGATTCTGGTTTTAATTCCCAGCTAGCTTCATCAAAATAGATGTTATTCAATATCTCTATTTTTTCCTTGTCAATTTTCTCTAAACCCACTTCCAACTCCTTATTATTCCTTTTCTCGCCTGAGCTAAAACTAAAAGACATGCTCTTGAAAAAGTACTGTGCTTGCTCCACATAAAGACCAAAATTGCCAGAAAAAGGCAACACGGCCAAATACGCTCCTGTTTCTGGATTAGCAGAAAAGGTGGATATAATCTCTTTCGTTTTTAAATCTATAAGTTGAATAGAGGCTCCTAAAGGTTTTTTAGTTTTTGCATCAAATACATGCCCCTTCAGATAAAATGTAGGGTCAAATTTCTCCTTGAGCTCTTTAGGAAGGTCAAATTGAAATAAACGAACATTCTCGCCTGATTCTTCGGAATAAAAAGCCTGCTTACCATCTGCCGAGATGACCAAAGCAAACTGGTCTGAACCATCGTTTATAGGGTACCCTAAATTAAAAGGCTCTGTGAAAGTCTTTTGTTCTTTATTGGTCAAGAAAAGATCAAAACCACCCAATCCAGAATGCCCTTGAGAAGCGAAAAACAAGCTGCTTCCATTGGCATGTAAGAAAGGAGATATTTCGTCTTTAGCGGTATTGATAATATTCCCTAGATTTTGGGCTTGCCCCCAAACATTCATTTCTCCCAGTTTACTGACATAAAGGTCCTTTCCTCCTGATCCGCCATATCTATCAGAAGAAAAAACCAATAAGGTACCATCAGAAGATAAAGAGGCTTGCGAATCCCAAAAAGGAGAGTTGACATTTCCTCCCATATTTTGAGGTACAGACCAGCCATTATCCCCAAGTCTGGTGATAAAGAGGTCGCAACTTCCTAAACTCTCCCTACCTTCGCAGCTTGTAAAAACCATGGTTTTACCATCTGCAGAAATGGTACAGGTGCCCTCGTTATAGGCTGTATTGATAACTTCAGAAAGCCCCTTGGGGATAGACCACTGGTCGCCCACTTTATTTGAAACATAGATATCTTCGTCGCCTCCATTGGTTCTAGCGGTATAGTAAATGGATAAACCATCTGCCGTAAACGCCGGAAAATACTGTTTGTCTTTAAAGTTTAGTACATCAGGCATTGGGGTAGCTTTTATTGTCAAAGGGTTATCCAAAATATCAAGAGCAAACTCACAGTTTACGATTTGGCTTTTCAACTGGTCATAAGCTCTAGTCCCTTCTCTGGTCCTTTCCAAAGCCACAGACAAATAAGCTTTTGCTTTTTCATATTCGCTGGACTTAAGAAACTCGTTTCCCAAGAAAGTATAGGCCAAAACATAGTCTTTGTTTTCTGGTTCTAACTCCAATAGTTTTTGGTAATAAGTCTTTGCTTTTGGCAAATCTCTAGATGCATAGGCCATCTGCCCTAGTTTATAATATGCTAAAGTGTAGTCTGGTGCTCTTTCTAAGGTTTTGAGATAGTAATCCTCTGCATTGGCATAATCTCTTTTCTTGAAAGCCTCTTCTCCCCTTTCAAAAAAGCCCTGTGCCCTTTTATCTTGTGCATTGGCACCGAAAACTGCCAGAAAAATTAAAAGAAAAAGTGTAATTTTTGATTTCATATAGCTCTATTGAAGGCTAACGCTGTAATTTTGTTTTTATTTTTTTATGCAAACACCATACCTAGGCATGATGCACTTTTATCAATTTTTTAAAGCTTTCCATATTATTGGTTTCGTTTCTTGGTTTGCGGGAATGTTCTATCTGGTAAGAATTTTTGTTTACCATACAGAGGCCGACGAAAAGCCAGAACATTTAAGAGCAGACTGGAAAGCTCAATTTACACAAATGTCTTGGAGAGTTTATAAAATCATTTGTAATCCGGCCATGATGATTACTTGGACCTTCGGTTTGCTGATGTTAATAAGTAATCCGGCCATTTTGAATCAAAATTGGATTAAAGTAAAGCTAGTGCTTTTGGTTCTACTGACTGGCTATCATTTAAACTGCAAAGGCATCATTAAGAAGCAAGAATTGGGCTTAACCACTTATTCCTCTTTCCAGTTTCGTTTATTGAACGAATTACCAACGCTTTTCCTTGTTTCCATTGTACTATTAGCCGTCGTTAAGGATGTTATGAACTTTCTTTATCTCTTTCTTGGCGTGATGGCCTTTGGCTTTGTCTTATTCCTTATTGCCAAAGCTTATAAAAAAAGTAGAGGAAAATAAACATCTTTCATTTATTATTGAAAATTCAATTTATATAATTACAACTAGCCATGAATATAGAAAGTTTCAAAGCCATTAAATCTGAGAATGACCTATCCTCTGATATGCTTAAAAGTCTGTGGCAAGACTATCAAGGAAACTGGGAAAGGGCTCATGAAATAGCTCAAAAGAAAGAAGGAGATACAGACTATGACAGAATACACGCTTACCTGCACAGAAAAGAAGGAGATAAATTTAATGCTGGCTGGTGGTACCGACGCTTAAATTTACCCTACCCTACTATCTCCTTAGACCAAGAATGGGAAGAACTGGTACAACAGTACCGTTAATACACGCTGCTCAAATCCAGTTATACGATGAGCGATATGGTCTAAAAAGTAGGCCATTAGCTTCTTCATCTCCTTTAAACATTTCTTTTTTGGCGTCCCATTTTAACTTTCTTCCTAGTTTCCAGGAAATGAGTCCTAAGTGCATGGGTAAAGTCATTTGACGAGCATAGGCCAGATTTGATTCCGGTTGCATTCTGCTTTTCACACTGTCTATAAAGTTTTGTTGGTGGCCGGGAGAGCGAGTGATGCTCATTGGAATGGCTTCTATATCTTTTAGTTTCTCGTCATTGATTATTAATTCTCTACTACCGTAATCGCACAATAGAGTACCTTTGGTTCCTTCAAAATAAGCTCCAATATGCTTGCCTTCTGCCCCCGGCACATTTGGAGCTTTGGAGGTCCATTGAATATCCAAGCCTTTAAATTTATAATCGATGGTAATACCTAGCGGTGTATCTCCAATGCCTGGACTTACTCTTCCATAAGCGGAAATAGATTTCAGTTTCTCAGGAGAAATACTCCACCAGACTATATCTGCTATGTGGCACCAAAAATCTTGAAATATGCCTCCAGAGTAATCCATAAAATATCTGTAAGTAAAATGACATCTTTCTGGATGGTAGTCTCTTTCTGGGGCTGGTCCCTGCCACATATCCCAATTTAATTCCTTCGGGACTTTTTGATAATTTGCTTTTTCAATCATCGGTGGCTCTCCTGCTTTCCAGAGTCTCACTTTCTTCACCTTTCCTATAGCTCCACCTTGAATCAGCTCCACCACCCTGTGATAATTATCTCCGGCATGTATTTGATTGCCAAGCTGAAAAATTCGCTTATGCTCATTCATAGAAGCAAGCATCATTTGCCCTTCTTTAACACTATAAGAAAGTGGCTTTTCTCCATAAACATCTTTACCCGCCTGAAAAGCCATAATGGCTACTTGGGCATGCCAATGGTCTGGTGTGGCACAGGTAATGGCGTCAATGTCTTTCCTATCTAGTATCCTTCTAAAATCATCGTACGTATCAACCGTTTTATTAGGCTTGAGTTTTAATAAGACCTCTTTTGCCGTGGCAAGATGATTTGCATCTACATCGCAAAGAGCCGCAGTGTCCACATTAGGAAGTTTGGCAAACCAATTTAAGTGATTGGTTCCCATGCCGTTTACTCCAATATGTGCCACCCTCACCCTATCACTGGGAGCCGTCCTGCTAAATAAATCTGGTATATATGTAAAGGCAAAAGCAGACAGAGATGCTTTTTTAATAAATGCTCTTCTTGAGTCGTTGTTAATCATGGCTAGGGTTGAATTTGTTTTTAGTTTACTAAAATAAGTAATTTGTCCATAAACCCATTAGCAATTCCACCATTTCAAACCCAAAGCTTATAAAAAGTAAAACCCCAGAAATCTCCGGGGTATACATAATCATAACAGTTTTAAGGAAATCTAAAATCTTTATATCTATTGAGCGTATGCTTGAGCCACACCCTCATGTAATATTTCTCCGTTTACAATATTTAAGCCCTTTCTAAGCTCCGCATTTTCTTCCGTCGCTTTTTTCCAACCCTTATTGGCCAATTGAATGGCATAAGGTAAGGTGGCATTTGTTAAAGCACAGGTAGAAGTATATGGTACCGCACCTGGCATATTAGCCACGCAGTAATGCACCACATCATCTATCACAAAAGTAGGGTCTTCGTGGGTTGTAGGTACACAAGTTTCTATACAGCCTCCTTGATCTACAGCCACGTCTATCAACACCGTACCAGGACGCATCTGCTTTAACATCGCTCTAGTAATAAGATTGGGAGCCTTGGCACCTGGAATTAAAACAGCCCCGATTATAAGATCGGCATCTTTTATTGCCTGTTCAATGTTCAGCTGATTAGATATAAGTGTACTCACATTGGCTGGAAGCACATCAGCAAGGTATCTCAATCTCTTAAGACTGATATCCATGATGGTGACTTCTGCTCCTAAACCTGCTGCCATTTTTGCGGCTTCTGTTCCTACCACACCACCTCCCAGAATCAAAACCTTGCCTCTAGGTGTACCGGCCACTCCGCCTAATAAAATCCCTCTTCCTTTTAAAGGCTTCTCCAGATATTTGGCTCCTTCCTGAACCGCCATCCTTCCAGCTACTTCTGACATTGGAATAAGTAAAGGCAAAGAACCATCGGCACTTTCTACGGTTTCATACGCTAAACACACGGCCTTGCTTTTAAGCATTGCACTGGTGAGTGTTTTAGAACTGGCAAAATGGAAATAAGTAAATAACAGTTGACCTTGTCTTATAAGATCATATTCTTGGGCTATCGGTTCTTTCACTTTTAGAATCATTTCCGCCTTAGCGTAAACATCTTCTATAGTTGGTAGAATCTCCGCACCTGCAGATAAATATTCCGCATCTTCAAAACCGCTACCCATTCCTGCAAGGGTTTGAATCAATACCCGATGCCCACGTTTCACTAGTTCAACAACACCCGCAGGAGTTAATGCTACCCTGTTTTCATTGTTTTTGATTTCTATTGGAACGCCGACTAGCATGTGCTGAATTTAGTTTTTAGAATTAAGAAGTTTTTGATGAAGTGTAATTGTGCCACAAAGATAAGTGAGGAGAATTATTTTTTTCATTAGTTAATAATTAAAGAATATTTTTATTTTTGAGACCTTAAAGAAAGAATAATATACTTTTTCAGAAGGTTTTTAATATCCTAAAAAGATTTTTTTTCTGAAAACAAATGGCTAAAAATGGACAGCACAGACATTAAAATCTTAAAGCTTCTTCAAAAGAATGCTCAAATGACCTACAAAGAGATTGCGGAAGAAATAAATCTTACGCAAACTCCCGTTTTTGACCGTATAAAAAGAATGGAAATTAGTGGCATTATTGAAAAATATGTCACCATACTAAACAGGAAGAAAGTAGGCACTTCCCTCACTGTTTTTAATCAGGTCACCATGACCAAGCAGACCCTTGAAATTTCACAGAAGTTTGATGAGGCTGTTGCAAAACTTCCAGAAGTGGTAGAATGTCATTTCGTTTCTGGAGGCTTTGATTACCTGTTAAAAATCATCGTACCTGACATGGAAACCTATCATAAGTTTCACCAGCTAAAGCTGTCTGTTATTCCTGGGGTGTCTTTAATTAACAGCTATTTCGTAATGTCCGAAGTAAAGAACACGACCGAAATACCATTATAAGTTTTAATCTAAAAATAAAACCTTTTCTCCTGCATCCACTCGGGCGTCTATATCGTTTTCAGAAGGGGGCACAGGGCAAACGAAGTTCACATTATAAACACAATAGAAATTATGAGCTTTGTTGAAATCTATCATGAGCTTATTATTGCTCGTTTTCTCAACATTAATGTACCTTCCTCCACCATAAGTTTCTTCGCCATTGGTGTTATCAGTAAATGGCAACAGGTAATGCTCGCCTTCGTCAAAAAGCATTAAACGATATTCCTTTCCTTCCACTTTGAAAACAGCATAGCCTATCATTTGTATTGGAGAGATACTTTGGTCTGTCATCACCATCGGGAAAGTCTGCTCTGACGGACTAGATTCAAAATCTACAAATAGCTGCCAATGCTCCTTGGCATCAAAGTATCTAAAATCGTTAAAATCTTTTATATCTGCTACAGGAGAATTCTCCATTCTGAGCATATTGTTCTTGTAAGACGCTCTATCACTTTTAAGTTCAGAAGCATAATCCTTCGGGCTCATGGTAAGAGAATAAATGGCCGCCAAAACGAAAACCAATGCTATACCCCACCTCACAAATTTATTTTTAAACATATATTCTAAACTTTTGAGCAAAATTAAGCATTATACCTTTTTAATTTGCCAATTCATATCCTAATGTATCTTGAAATTATGTTTACTGGAATAGTAGAAAGCCAATCTCGTGTTATTGCGATAGGTCAAAAAGGAAGTAATAAGACTTTTATTTTTGAAAGTGATTTGGCCAAAGAACTCAAGGTTGACCAAAGCGTATCTCATAATGGTGTTTGCCTTACGGTAGAAAAAACAGCGGGTAACACCTATGAAGTCACCGCTATAGAAGAAACCTTGAATAAAACCAATCTTGGAAGCCTTAGTGTAAACGACAAGGTCAACTTAGAGCGATGTCTTAAAGCAGATGGAAGATTTGATGGACATATCGTACAAGGACATGTGGACCAAGTAGCTCATTTAACTTCTATAGAAAATAAAGACGGAAGTTATATCTTGAGTTTCTCTTTTGACCCTTCATTAGGAAACATTACCGTGGAAAAAGGCTCGATTTGCATCAATGGTGTTAGTCTAACCGTTTTTAACTCCACAGAAAGCACTTTTTCTGTAGCATTGATACCTTATACATGGGATCATACTAACCTTGGAGATTTGCTCATCGGTAGCACAGTTAATTTGGAATTTGATATTCTTGGGAAGTATATGCAGAAAATACTCCAAAATAAACTTAGCGTTTAAACTATAAAAGTTAGCACTTCTTTATCAATTTTAACGTTAATCGAAAGTTGGCTTGTTAATTGAATCCAAAAGCCATTATTTTGTTTTGAAACTAAATCATTTCTATGCCAAAACTTAGCACCGGTTCGAAAACTGACATTATGGTTCATATTGGAATCATTTTGGCGGCTGGTCTTGTACTTTTCTTCGCCTTCTTTTTCTTGTATTTACCGTGGACCACAAATCATAATGAAGAGATAGAAGTTCCTGACCTTAAAGGACTTACATTGGAAGAAACAGAAAAGGTTTTGGATTCAAGAAATCTAGATTTTGAAGTATCAGATTGCACTTTTGTGAATGGAAAACAACCACTTACCGTGTTTTCTCAGTATCCAAAAGAGCATTCAGGCGTTAAAGACGGCAGAAAAATATATTTGACCATTATCACCAATAAGGCTCCGAAAATTCAGGTGCCTAACGTGATTAATAGAAGTGAAAACTCTGCAAAAAACCTTTTGACCAGTATAGGCTTTTTAATAGCCACTACAGAATTTATTCCGGCCATAGAAAAGAATACGGTCTTAAGAATGAAGGCGGATGGAAAAGAATTGGTAGTGGGCACAAGTCTTGCAAAAGGGTCTAAAATCACACTTGTGGTGGGAGATGGATACGGAAACACCACTGTCATGGTACCTGAACTAAGCGGACTGACTTATGATGAAGCTGATATCTTAATAAACGGCTCTTCTTTAAATATAGGCAGTATTTTATACGACAACACGAGCAATGCCCCCGCTGGCACCGTGGTAAGGCAAAGGCCAGATGCCGGAGTTAACCTCAGAACTGGGGATGCTGTAAACATTTGGATTTCGGGAAGTGAAGGAGAAAACTTAAACCAGTAAAAATTACAATGGACGACAATAACGACATTAGCGTAAAAGAGCTAAAAGAAATGATAGAAAGTGGCGAGTCATTCCACTTTTATGATGTTAGAAACGAAGACGAGTACGAAGAAGATAACTTGGGTGCTAAACTAATTCCTTTAGGAGAACTTCAAGAAAGAGTGGACGAGCTAGAAGCTATAAAGGGAGAGCACATTTACATCCATTGCAGAAGCGGTGCCAGAAGTGGTAGAGCAAAGCAATATCTAGAAATGGAAGGCTATGAAAACGTACATAACGTTATAGGAGGAATTTTAGCTTTTAGAGAGCTTTAAAGCTTACTTTTTATCTTTACTATCAAGAACAATAGTCATGGGTCCGTCATTTGTGAGTGCTACTTTCATATCTGCTCCAAACTCCCCAGACTGAATTTCTTTTGACAAAGAAGCACCTAAAAGACTTAATATATATTCATAAAGGGGAATAGCCTGTTCTGGCCTAGCGGCAGAAATAAAAGAGGGTCTATTCCCTTTTTTTGTGGAAGACTGTAAACTAAACTGACTAATCAGCAGGATATTTCCTTCTACTTGAGAAATATCCAAATTAAGCTTGTCGTCTTGGTCAGAGAATATCCTCATTCCAATTATTTTCTTACAAAGCCATTCGGCATCTTCTTGAGTATCCTTTTGGGCTATGCCCAGCAAAACCATAAAACCAATGCCAATCTCTCCTTTAACTATATCGTTAATTTTTACCGAAGCCTCGGTAACACGTTGAATAACTGCAATCATTAAATTTCTACTTTTATAAAAGCCAATTGGCAATCAAGAAATAGGTTCCAATACCTACTAAATCATTGGCTGTGGTAATAAATGGTCCAGATGCCACAGCGGGGTTAATTCCGAATTTATCTAAGAGCAATGGCGTCACAGTACCCATAAACGACGCTAAAAACACAACGGCAAACAATGCCAAACAAACTACCAAAAACAACTGCGGTTCACCGATAACATAAAGATAAACACCTGCCAATACGCCTATCACAAAACCATTTATGAGAGCAACCTGAGCTATTTTTATCAATCTTTCAGAAAGACTTAAACTCATAGCTGATTTCTCCGCTAAACTCTGCACTATCAATGATGAGGTTTGGATACCAACATTTCCGCCTGTAGAGCCCATAATAGGAATAAACAGAGCCAAGGCGGTAACTTTAATCAACTGATCTTCAAAACCTTTAATGACCGTAGCGGCCATCAAGCTTCCTAGTACCCCTACCACCAGCCATGGTAATCTAGATTTGGCTAATTTCCAGACAGTGTCATCTTCTTCTACTTCTCCTGTAATACCGGTAACGGCTTGAAAATCTTCTTCTGCCCTTTCAGTGATAAAGTCGACCACGTCATCAATCGTGATTCTTCCTAATAAACGACCTATAGCGTTTACAACAGGAAGAGCCTCCAAATCATAACGCTGCATAAGCTCCGCTACTTCTTCTCCAGGCAGTGTAGTGTCCACAGAAACGATGTCTGTTTCTACCAAGTTGGCAATCTTCGTATTCTTTCTAGCCAGTACAATTTCCTTTAAAGATACAATTCCCTTCAGTCTGTTGTCTTCGTCAACCACATATACGGCGTATACTTTATCTACGTTTTCCAGTTGATTCCTTATTTCTTCAATGCACTCATTAACGTTCTGATTTTCATATACCTTAATAAGTTCTTTTTGCATCAATCCACCCGCCACGTCGTCTGGATAATGTAACAAATCCAAAATGAATCTAGCGTGCTCTCTATCTTCTAATAATGCAATTACCTTTTCTCTGACTTCAATGGGCTGCTCATTCAGCAAATCCACCGCATCATCGGAGTCAAATAGATTGACATAAGTGGCTATTTCTTCAACCGTAAATTGCTCGGCAATGAATTTCTTACGGTCGTCTGTATCAATACTCGACAGTACATCTGCTCCTGTTTCGGTATCTAAAAACTGAATAAGGTAATGTGCATCTTCTCCATTTAACTCATAGAGAATACTGGCGATATCAGCAGGAAAGAGATCATTCAGCTCCTTTTTAATAAACTCCTCCGATTTATTTTCGATACCAGATTTTATTTGGTCAAGAAATTCGTTGGTTAATTCAAAATTCATAATACGCTGCTCTTTGCTGATTTTGGAACAAAGATAACAAAAGCCCACGTTAATAAACGCTACAGTTTATAACCTAAATATTAAGCCTTGAAACAAAAAAAGAGCCTGAAAATCATTTCAGGCTCTAAGTATAGCATATATCCTTTTATTAGAAATGGAATATCATTGCAGCACCAATAGTCGTTTGATTATTTTTGCCAGCACCATCACCATCTACTAATTGAAAGCCTGAAGTTGGAGAGTAAGTATCAAATCTAACTTCCGGCTTGAACATCAAATGGTCCGTAATATTTACATTACCAGTAAGCGTTAATGAAGTAACAGCAGAACCATCACCGTTTTCGTCAACTAAATACATACCGCCTTCAGAGTTATCAAAACGTTCAGCTCTTACACCAAGACCAAATTTCTCTGTTAGATTACCGTTTAAGTATAAAGCAGCACCAGACCATTTCTTGGTATCAACACCATTGTTCAAAGAACCATAAGGAACTGCATTTAAACCTATTAAGAAATTATCAGTCACTTGGTATGATGTAGTGATATCAAACCATTTGTATTTCTCAGTTGCACCGCCCAATCCTTCATCAGAAGCGTAGTAGTTTAGGTATAAGTCCCATCCTTCAACTGGAGCCGTATATATCTGAGCCATCACACCCTTTGCCTTGTTAAAATCATCTTTGCTGTCAAGACCATTATTAATTCCTAACATAAATGCAAACTTCTCAGAAGGAGCGATATCTAACTTAATACCTGTATGGTAAAATGGACCATTACCAAATAAGTTAGATAAAGAGTAGTTAAAGTTTGCAGGTGCATCAATAACCTCATATCCAACATTGGTACCGAAAGTACCAGCAGTAAGGCTGAATACATCATTCATGGCCCAACTTAAATATGCTTGCTTAATGGCCATTCCCGTAGTAGAACCTGAAACCCATACATAGTTACCCAAGTCACCATGATTACCAAAAGTCAAATCGATTACCCCAGTAACCGCACCTGCTTCGTAAGTAGTCATTAACTGAGCTAAACCTACTTGAAACGAGTTAGCATTATGATCAAAAATTCTTTCAAAACCGGAAACTCCTAAATTAGCCCCTGCTCCACTTACGCCATTCATATTGGCGAAATAATAAGTATCAACATATCCAGAAAGTGTTAATGGACCTCCTTCTTGAGCCGAAACCGAAAATGCAGTTAAGATAGATACTATTGCGAAATAAACTTTTTTCATTCTTTTATTCTTTAAGATTTTAATTGATTTGTCGTACTTGTTCCGACACAAATATTCGCCATTATTAATATTTGACAAAATTTTATTCTCACTAAATTCATATTTTCCAAATATTAACCATTTAAACTTAGAATAGTTCTATTTACGTAGTTAACAGGATATTATTTGGGTAAATTGCACAAAGGCGAAACTTTAACACTTCTACCACAAGTTTGAAAACATTATCTCTTTCCAGCTCCCTTCACTCGAATGTTTTTTTTTTGAGAGCATCTTAATACATGGATAAATGGTCATCGTTTAGACCATTAAATCGAGTAACATTTCGTTGCTCTACTTATTAGAACTAAGACAATCTTTAAGACTTTTTTTGAGCTATATAAATCAGGATTACGCTTTAACATACTTATCCAGTCTTACGTTTACACACTTAGAACTCCTTTTTTAAATTTGGTTTGAAACAAAAAAAAGGGTGCCAGAAGGCACCCTTTTTAAAATCTATAATAACCGAATTAATTAGTAGCAAAATCTCCATAAGCAGACATACCATGCTCATGGTCATCTAAGCCATCTATTTCTTCTTCTTTACTTACTCTCAAGCCTAATGTAGATTTCAAGGCGAAAAGAATAAGACCAGAGGTCAAAAGACAGAAGACTGCATAACAAGCTACGCCTATGGCTTGAATTCCTAATTGCTCAAAACTTCCGGTAGTGATGAAACCTTTGGCTCCAAATATACCTACTGCAAGGGTACCGAAAATACCACAGATTAAGTGTACCGCAACCGCTCCAACAGGATCATCCAGTTTAACTTTATCAATCAGTGTTACTGATATGACTACAATTACACCGGCAATTAAACCTATTAAGATAGCATCAAGTGGCATCATTTGGTCAGCACCTGCAGTAATACCTACAAGACCAGCAAGAATACCATTCAACATCATTGTTAAATCATATTGCTTGTTTTTCAATAAATCAAAAACAAACGCTCCCATTCCACCAGCAGCAGCAGCTAAACAAGTAGTAACTAAAGTAAGTGAAGTTCCAGCTGGGTCTGCAGACAATACAGAACCACCGTTAAAACCAAACCAACCTAACCAAAGAATAAGAACACCAGCCGCAGCCAATGGTAAACTATGACCAGGGATTGGCTTAGAAGTACCATCTTCACCGAATTTACCAATTCTTGAACCTAATAAATAAATAGCTACTAAAGCAGCCCATCCACCTACAGAGTGAACTAGCGTAGAACCTGCGAAATCATAAAAACCCATTTCGCTTAGGAAACCACCACCCCACTGCCAAGAACCGGCTATTGGGTAAACAATTCCTACATATATAACTGTAAATATCATGAAACTTCCAAGCTTAATACGCTCAGCTACAGCACCAGACACAATCGTGGCGGCTGTGGCAGCAAACATACCTTGGAATAAGAAATCTGTCCAGTATGTGTAACCACCACTTGCATATTCTGGGGTTAAACCATTCTCTGGAAGAGCTATTCCAAATCCAGCGAAACCAAAGTAACCGTTAAATTCGCCTGGGTACATTAAATTAAACCCACAAAGTGCATATAATAAAAGACCGATACAGATAATGAATACATTTTTAAATAAGATGTTAACAGTATTTTTAGAACGGGTCAAACCTATTTCTAAAAAAGAGAAGCCTAAGTGCATAAAAAACACGAGGGCCGTACAGATCATCATCCATACATTATTGGCGGTAAATAATCCATCCATAACTAGTGATTCAGTTTAAGTTAATTGTTAATATTTTTAGATACTCCTTTTGTTGTACACTTTCGAAACTTGAACATTTAAGATATTTTTTGGAATCAAGTACATCTAACTGAACTTTATCTTTAAACTTTCAAATTCGAAATAGTGATGCAATAATATGGCATTAATCATTATTGACCAAATTTTATTCTACTTTTATTGATTTTATGCTTACATTATTTTAAGTATTAAAAATTGGACTATTTCCTGAAATGGCTCTTCATAGCTAACTTAAAGCCCTCTTTAACAACTCATTGTGGTTCCTTAAGAAAGAAAAAAAAATAAAAAAATAATTCCCAAAAGTATAATATTCTAAGAAATCGAACTTTTTAGATTTAAAATTCTGCAAAAAAAAAGAGTAGCCTAAGCTACTCTTTATAAAAGTCATTTTACCCTAATTAGTTAATCGCAGGCTTTCCTTTTTCGCCTGTACGAATTCTAATGGTTTCAATCATATCAGAAACAAAGATTTTACCATCTCCAACGTTTCCAGTATAAGCGGCCTTCGTGATAGCCTCAATAGTTCTATCCAAGAATTCATCTGAAACTAC